>NZ_JAENDM010000011.1:0-119787 GCF_019375075.1 Escherichia sp. XD33 | reverse complement strand
TGGGACAGTATCCCTGACAGCCTACAAAACGCAATTGAAGAACGCGAGGCATCGTCTTAACGAGGCACCGAGGCGTCGCATTCTTCAGATGGTTCAACCCTTAAGTTAGCGCTTATGGGAGCAATCCCCGCATATCCGGTTGTCAGGTCAGGATGGTAAGGCACCTGCTTTACACTTTCGCCCGTGGTCAGTGATGGCTGCGGGCGAATCGTACCAGATGTTGTCAATTAATCGTGTTGGCACAGCGTTATGACTATCTTTTCTTTTATCTGCCAGTGCACAGCAAACATCTCATTCTCACGATGAATGATGACCTGCTGTTTATTCCAGCTAATTATCTGATAGTCCAGAAAACCTGCATCAGTTTGGATCTCACTTGCCTTAAATGCGCTCTCTTTGGCGGAAAATGCCAGTGTCAGCGCCAGAGAAAAGGCTAAACCGCAGTCTGCGAGTCGCTCGTGTTCTGCTGGTGTAATAATGTTGTCTGTCAATTCGGTCGCTGTTTGCGCAGAAAAAATTTCTTCGATATCAACGCCAATCGGTTGACGGGAAACCACGGCCAATGCCGTAGCCCCGCAGTGGCTAATACTGCCGTATACCTCCGCAGGCCACACCGGTTGGCGTAGCTCGCCGATTGCGGGCACACATTTATAGCCATATTCCCGCAAAGCATAAACAGCAGCGATCCGTCCGGCTAAATGCTCTGTTTTACGTTTACGTCCAGCGTGTTGCAGTTGTGCGTAGTGCGGCAGCCAGAGTAAATCCTGCTCACAAAAATTCGCCGGATCGAACTCAACAAAATGCAGCGTATGTCCGGCAAAGGGGAGGGAGGTATGCGTAGTTTTCATATCGACCATATTCGAGACTGATGACAAACGCAAAACTGCCTGATGCGCTACGCTTATCAGGCCTACATGGTCCTGCAATATATTGAATTGGCAAGATTTTTGTAGGCCGGATAAGGCGTTCACGCCGCATCCGGCATGAACGACGCGCACTTTGTCAACAATCTGACGTTAGCATCAGAAGTGAGTGTTTACGCTCATATACCACGTACGTCCCGGCTCGTTATAGGTATACGCCCCGGCACCGGCGATATAGTTGGCCCCTGCCAAATCGCCCGTGGTCTGGGCATTACCCGCACGCCACAAACGTTTGTCGAACAGATTGTCCACGCCGCCGGTCAGACTGACATTCTTCGTCACATCCCAGGTCGCGCTCAGGCCAACAATGCTGTAAGGACTAATTTCTTTGGTTTCCGGTCCAACCGCTGGCTGACCTTTATAGTTGTACTTCTTCGGCTGCTGCTTGCCGTACCAGGTGAAGGTCGTTTGCATCGACAAATCTTCCCGTGCCTGCCAGCTCAGCGTTGAGTTCAACGTATACTCCGGGATGATCGACAAACGGTCGCCCGTGGTTTTGTTTTCACTCTTCAGCATATAAGTGATGTTATTGGTCCACATCACCGTTTCGCTAACCGGTACGTTTAACGATCCTTCCAGACCTTCAACCACCGCTTTCGGCACGTTATCCCACTGATAGAGATCGGTGCCGACTGCGTTTTGCCCTACAGCCACATAGCCCGCTTCAATCTTATTGCGATAATCGTTACGGAACCAGGTGACGCCCGCCAGCCAGCCGTCGCGTTTGAACTCCAGACCAATCTCTTTGTTGATGCTGGTTTCTGCTTTCAGGTCATCGTTACCTTGCAGATAGCAGCCGCCCGCGCTGGCATAGCAACCCTGACCTTTACTGTAGAGAATGTAGTTCGGGTTAGTCTGGTACAGGCTCGGCGCTTTATAAGCACGGGCGATGCCCATTTTCAGCGTGAAGTCATCGCCTAAACCTTGCGATATGTTCAGCGCCGGGCTCCAGTTATTGCCGACAATACTGTGATGATCGAAACGCAGCCCCGGCGTTACGATGGTGCTGTCAGTCAGCTCCATGTTGTTTTCGGCAAACAGCGAGAAAATTTCTGCTTTTGAATACGGGCTACGGTCGGTGGCACTCACGCCATCAATAGCGCCACCGGTATTCGTTCCGGTCAGTGCCTGGGTGTTGGAACTTAAGTCCTTCATCCGTTGCTGATTCCACTCCGTACCCAGCGTCAGCGTCTGGTTAACGAGGAAATCAATCGGCAGGTTAACTTCGCTATGCAGCATCACGTCATCAAGATCGATATCGACGAAATCCTGTGTCGCTTTTTCGTTAAATTTCCCTTCGGTACCGCCCGCCAGACCTTCCGGAATACGCGAGTTACGGGTGTGTTCGTACTGCACCCAGTTGCTGGTGGTCACGCCGTTATCCCAGCCACCGTTCCAGGTCAGCGCGTAGTTCTGGCGATACAGACGGTTGGTTTCATCGCCATATTTCGAGCGGGTATAGGAATCGGAGTTGGTATTCTGGGTGTCGCCCGCATACAGGTTACCCTGGCGGCTGTAACCTGCTTCCAGTTCCAGCGATTGCAATGGCGCGAAATCCCAGCGCACCACGCCATTAATATCTTTGTTGATTACCCCTTCGCGCCCGGCTGGTAACGTCGTGGCATACGTTCCGGCACGCGCGGACTGATGGCCCTGGTTGATATCCCACGCGTCAGCCTGGGTTTTGTCGAGGTTGCCATACAAACGGAAGCTGAATTCGTCGCCCAGCGGACCGGTCAGGCTAAAGTTAGTGCGTTTGGTGGCACCTTCCTCTTTATGTTCTGGCGCATTGAAATATGCGTCCCAGGAGCCGTGCCACTCGCCGCTGCCTTTTTTGGTAATGATGTTAACCACGCCGCCCGCCGCGCCGTTGCCATAACGCGCAGCTGCCGGACCACGCAGAACTTCAATACGTTCAATCATTTCAGGTGGCACCCAGGAAGTATCACCACGGGTATCGCGCTCGCCACGCCAGCCCTGACGCACCGAGTTACGGCTGCTTACCGGCTTGCCGTCAATCAAAATCAGCGTGTTTTCCGGACCCATACCGCGAATATCAATCTGTCGGTTATTCCCACGCTGACCACTGGTGGAGTTACCGGTCAGGTTAACGCCTGGCATGGTACGGATGATCTCCGACACATCGCGGGCAACCGGGTTTTTGCGGATTTCATCTGCGGTGATGGTCGAAACGCCAGGCGCCTGTAAGTTCTGCTCGGCGGCGGTAACGACAATAGTATCGTCATGTGAAACAGGAGTATCGGTCGACTCTTGTGCCTGCGCTACCCCATAAATCCCCAGATTGACC
Source organism: Escherichia sp. XD33 (assembly GCF_019375075.1). Classification (NCBI taxonomy): domain Bacteria; kingdom Pseudomonadati; phylum Pseudomonadota; class Gammaproteobacteria; order Enterobacterales; family Enterobacteriaceae; genus Escherichia; species Escherichia sp. XD33. The sequence goes on along the minus strand of NZ_JAENDM010000011.1, from coordinate 116,556 downwards.
AACAAGGCCAGGGAATGAATCTTCTTGTTCATTGTTTTATTCCTGCATTTTTGCCACGAATTGCAACTGTCGGGCATGGTCGTCATCAACACGACGCATCCCGCTACCGCGAAAACCTTTGATCCTGAAAGACACGCAGTGCAGTTGGTTAATTAATGTCCGCGCTTCCCACGGCGCGCCATTACGCTATTGCAAATGCAAATAGTTATCAATAATATTATCAATATATTTCTGCAATCAATGAAAAATTGCACAGTAAACATGGGGTTATGGTGTGACGGCGTTAAAAGTAGGAAGTGAGAGCTGGTGGCAGTCGAAACATGGCCCGGAATGGCAGCGTCTGAATGACGAAATGTTTGAGGTCACTTTCTGGTGGCGTGATCCCCAAGGTTCTGAAGAATACTCGACGATAAAGCGCGTATGGGTCTACATCACTGGTGTGACCGATCACCATCAGAACAGCCAGCCCCAGTCGATGCAGCGAATTGCAGGCACTAACGTCTGGCAGTGGACGACACAACTCAATGCCAACTGGCGCGGCAGCTACTGCTTTATTCCCACCGAACGCGATGACATTTTTTCTGTACCATCCCCCGATCGCCTCGAATTGCGCGAAGGCTGGCGAAAACTATTACCCCAGGCGATAGCCGATCCGCTGAACCTACAAAGCTGGAAAGGCGGGCGAGGGCACGCTGTTTCTGCACTCGAAATGCCGCAAGCGCCTCTGCAACCGGGATGGGATTGTCCGCAAGCGCCAGAAATACCTGCCAAAGAAATTATCTGGAAAAGTGAACGGTTGAAAAAGTCACGGCGTGTATGGATTTTTACCACCGGCGATGCAACAGCAGAAGAACGCCCGCTGGCAGTTTTGCTCGATGGCGAATTTTGGGCGCAAAGTATGCCCGTCTGGCCAGTGCTGACTTCGCTGACCCATCGTCAGCAACTTCCTCCCGCCGTGTATGTGTTGATCGACGCTATCGACACCACGCACCGCGCCCACGAACTGCCGTGTAATGCGGATTTCTGGCTCGCAGTACAGCAAGAGTTATTACCCCTGGTGAAAGCTATTGCCCCTTTTAGCGATCGTGCCGATCGCACCGTGGTTGCCGGGCAGAGTTTTGGTGGGCTTTCCGCGCTGTATGCCGGACTGCACTGGCCTGAACGCTTTGGCTGTGTATTAAGCCAGTCAGGATCGTACTGGTGGCCGCATCGGGGCGGGCAGCAAGAGGGCGTGTTACTTGAAAAGCTAAAAGCTGGTGAAGTTAGCGCCGAAGGTCTGCGCATTGTGCTGGAAGCGGGTATTCGCGAGCCGATGATCATGCGGGCCAATCAGGCGCTGTATGCGCAATTACACCCCATAAAAGAATCCATTTTCTGGCGTCAGGTTGACGGCGGACATGATGCGCTTTGTTGGCGCGGTGGCTTGATGCAGGGGCTAATCGACCTCTGGCAACCACTTTTCCATGACAGGAGTTGAATATGGCATTCAGTAATCCCTTCGATGATCCGCAGGGAGCGTTTTACATATTGCGCAATGGGCAGGGGCAATTCAGTCTGTGGCCGCAACAATGCGTCTTACCGGCAGGCTGGGACATTGTGTGTCAGCCGCAGTCACAGGCGTCCTGCCAGCAGTGGCTGGAAGCCCACTGGCGTACTCTGACACCGACGAATTTTACCCAGTTGCAGGAGGCACAATGAGCCAGCATTTACCTTTGGTCGCCGCACAGCCCGGCATCTGGATGGCAGAAAAACTGTCAGAATTACCCTCCGCCTGGAGCGTGGCGCATTACGGTGAGTTAACCGGAGAGGTTGATTCGCCATTACTGGCCCGCGCGGTGGTTGCCGGACTAGCGCAAGCAGATACGCTGCGGATGCGTTTTACGGAAGATAACGGCGAAGTCTGGCAGTGGGTCGATGATGCGCTGACGTTCGAACTGCCAGAAATTATCGACCTACGAACCAACATTGATCCGCACGGTACTGCGCAGGCATTAATGCAGGCGGATTTGCAACAAGATCTGCGCGTCGATAGCGGTAAACCACTGGTCTTTCATCAGCTGATACAGGTGGCGGATAACCGCTGGTACTGGTATCAGCGTTATCACCATTTGCTGGTCGATGGCTTTAGTTTCCCGGCCATTACCCGCCAGATCGCCAATATTTACTGCACATGGCTGCGTGGCGAACCAACGCCTGCTTCGCCATTTACGCCTTTCGCTGATGTAGTGGAAGAGTACCAGCAATACCGCGAAAGCGAAGCCTGGCAGCGTGATGCGGCATTCTGGGCAGAACAGCGTCGTCAACTGCCGCCGCCCGCGTCACTTTCTCCGGCACCTTTACCGGGGCGCAGCGCCTCGGCAGATATTCTGCGCCTGAAACTGGAATTTACCGACGGGGAATTCCGCCAGCTGGCTACGCAACTTTCAGGTGTGCAGCGTACCGATTTAGCCCTTGCGCTGGCAGCCTTGTGGCTGGGGCGATTGTGCAATCGTATGGACTACGCCGCCGGATTTATCTTTATGCGTCGACTGGGCTCGGCGGCGCTGACGGCTACCGGACCCGTGCTCAACGTTTTGCCGTTGGGTATTCACATTGCGGCGCAAGAAACGCTGCCGGAACTGGCAACCCGACTGGCAGCACAACTGAAAAAAATGCGTCGTCATCAACGTTACGATGCCGAACAAATTGTCCGTGACAGCGGGCGAGCGGCAGGTGATGAACCGCTGTTTGGTCCGGTACTCAATATCAAGGTATTTGATTACCAACTGGATATTCCTGATGTTCAGGCGCAAACCCATACCCTGGCAACCGGTCCGGTTAATGACCTTGAACTGGCCCTGTTCCCGGATGTACACGGTGATTTGAGTATTGAGATCCTCGCCAATAAACAGCGTTACGATGAGCCAACGTTAATCCAGCATGCTGAACGCCTGAAAATGCTGATTGCCCAGTTCGCCGCGGATCCGGCGCTGTTGTGCGGCGATGTCGATATTATGCTGCCAGGTGAGTATGCGCAGCTGGCGCAGCTCAACGCCACTCAGGTTGAGATTCCAGAAACCACGCTTAGCGCGCTGGTGGCAGAACAAGCGGCAAAAACACCGGATGCTCCGGCGCTGGCAGATGCGCGTTACCTGTTCAGCTATCGGGAAATGCGCGAGCAGGTGGTGGCGCTGGCGAATCTGCTGCGTGAGCGCGGCGTTAAACCAGGGGACAGCGTGGCGGTGGCACTACCGCGCTCGGTCTTTTTGACCCTGGCACTCCATGCGATAGTTGAAGCTGGAGCGGCCTGGCTACCGCTGGATACCGGCTATCCGGACGATCGCCTGAAAATGATGCTGGAAGATGCGCGTCCGTCGCTGTTAATTACCACCGACGATCAACTGCCGCGCTTTAGCGATGTTCCCAATTTAACAAGCCTTTGCTATAACGCCCCGCTTACACCGCAGGGCAGTGCGCCGCTGCAACTTTCACAACCGCATCACACGGCTTATATCATCTTTACCTCTGGCTCCACCGGCAGGCCGAAAGGGGTAATGGTCGGGCAGACGGCTATCGTCAACCGCCTGCTTTGGATGCAAAATCATTATCCGCTTACAGGCGAAGATGTCGTTGCCCAAAAAACGCCGTGCAGTTTTGATGTCTCGGTGTGGGAGTTTTTCTGGCCGTTTATCGCAGGGGCAAAACTGGTGATGGCTGAACCGGAAGCGCACCGCGACCCGCTCGCTATGCAGCAATTCTTTGCCGAATATGGCGTAACGACCACGCACTTTGTGCCGTCGATGCTGGCGGCATTTGTTGCCTCGCTGACGCCGCAAACCGCTCGCCAGAGTTGCGCGACGTTGAAACAGGTTTTCTGTAGTGGTGAGGCCTTACCGGCTGATTTATGCCGCGAATGGCAACAGTTAACTGGCGCGCCGTTGCATAATCTATATGGCCCGACGGAAGCGGCGGTAGATGTCAGCTGGTATCCGGCTTTTGGCGAGGAACTGGCACAGGTGCGCGGCAGCAGTGTGCCGATTGGTTATCCGGTATGGAATACGGGTCTGCGTATTCTTGATGCGATGATGCATCCGGTGCCGCCGGGTGTGGCGGGTGATCTCTATCTCACTGGCATTCAACTGGCGCAGGGCTATCTCGGACGCCCCGATCTGACCGCCAGCCGCTTTATTGCCGATCCTTTTGCCCCAGGTGAACGGATGTACCGTACCGGAGACGTTGCCCGCTGGCTGGATAACGGCGCGGTGGAGTACCTCGGGCGCAGTGATGATCAGCTAAAAATTCGCGGGCAGCGTATCGAACTGGGCGAAATCGATCGCGTGATGCAGGCGCTGCCGGATGTCGAACAAGCCGTTACCCACGCCTGTGTGATTAACCAGGCGGCTGCCACCGGTGGTGATGCGCGTCAATTGGTGGGCTATCTGGTGTCGCAATCGGGCCTGCCGTTGGATACCAGCGCATTGCAGGCGCAGCTTCGTGAAACATTGCCACCACATATGGTACCGGTGGTTCTGCTGCAACTTCCACAGTTACCACTTAGCGCCAACGGCAAGCTGGATCGCAAAGCCTTACCGTTGCCTGAACTGAAGGCACAAGCGCCAGGGCGTGCGCCGAAAGCGGGCAGTGAAACGATTATCGCCGCGGCATTCTCGTCGTTGCTGGGGTGTGACGTGCAGGATGCCGATGCTGATTTCTTCGCGCTTGGCGGTCATTCGCTACTGGCAATGAAACTGGCAGCGCAGTTAAGTCGGCAGGTTGCCCGCCAGGTGACGCCGGGGCAAGTGATGGTCGCGTCAACTGTCGCCAAACTGGCAACGATTATTGATGCTGAAGAAGACAGCACCCGGCGTATGGGATTCGAAACCATTCTGCCGTTGCGTGAAGGTAATGGCCCGACGCTGTTTTGTTTCCATCCTGCGTCCGGTTTTGCCTGGCAGTTCAGCGTGCTCTCGCGTTATCTCGATCCACAATGGTCGATTATCGGCATTCAGTCACCGCGCCCCAATGGTCCCATGCAGACGGCGGCAAACCTGGATGAAGTCTGCGAAGCGCATCTGGCAACGTTACTTGAACAACAACCGCATGGCCCTTATTACCTGCTGGGGTATTCCCTTGGCGGTACGCTGGCGCAGGGTATTGCGGCGCGACTGCGTGCCCGTGGCGAACAGGTGGCATTTCTTGGCTTGCTGGATACCTGGCCGCCAGAAACGCAAAACTGGCAGGAAAAAGAAGCTAATGGTCTGGACCCGGAAGTGCTGGCGGAGATTAACCGCGAACGCGAGGCCTTCCTGGCAGCACAGCAGGGAAGTACTTCAACGGAGTTGTTTACCACCATTGAAGGCAACTACGCTGATGCTGTGCGCCTGCTGACGACTGCTCATAGCGTACCGTTTGACGGTAAAGCGACGCTGTTTGTTGCTGAACGCACACTTCAGGAAGGTATGAGTCCCGAACGCGCCTGGTCGCCGTGGATAGCGGAGCTGGATATCTATCGTCAGGATTGTGCGCATGTGGATATTATCTCTCCAGGGACGTTTGAAAAAATTGGGCCGATTATTCGCGCAACGCTAAACAGGTAAATTAATATTATTTATAAACCCATAATTACAGAAAATAATTATGGGTTTTTTATTTGTTTGATTTATAGGTTTGATGAATATTTCTCTTAAATAGAGTGAATGTTGCATTCAGTGGAAGGAATTTACAAACTTCAGCTTCGGATAATTATCACCAACTGGTAAAGTGAGCGCCGTGGAGATTTCCCCCTATTGGACTCATTTTCAGGTTATACCCCATGTCATCACTGAATATTAAACAGGGAAGTGACGCTCATTTTCCCGATTATCCTCTGGCGTCGCCCAGTAATAATGAAATTGATTTACTTAATCTAATCTCAGTTTTATGGCGGGCCAAAAAAACGGTCATGGCGGTCGTTTTTGCGTTTGCCTGCGCAGGCTTGCTGATCTCTTTCATCCTGCCGCAAAAATGGACCAGCGCGGCGGTTGTCACGCCTCCAGAACCTGTTCAGTGGCAAGAGTTGGAGAAATCATTCACTAAGCTTCGTGTGCTGGATCTGGATATCAAAATTGATCGTACAGAAGCATTTAACCTGTTTATCAAGAAGTTTCAGTCGGTTAGCTTGCTGGAAGAGTACCTGCGTTCATCACCTTATGTGATGGACCAATTAAAAGAGGCGAAAATCGACGAACTGGATTTGCATCGCGCAATTGTCGCATTGAGCGAAAAAATGAAAGCGGTTGATGACAATGCCAGTAAGAAAAAAGATGAACCGTCACTGTATACCTCCTGGACGCTAAGTTTTACCGCGCCAACCAGTGAAGAGGCGCAGACCGTTTTGAGCGGGTATATCGATTATATCTCTACGTTGGTGGTGAAAGAGTCGCTAGAAAACGTCCGTAATAAACTGGAGATCAAAACCCAGTTTGAAAAAGAAAAACTGGCTCAGGATCGCATTAAAACGAAAAATCAACTTGATGCAAACATTCAGCGCCTCAATTATTCACTCGACATTGCCAACGCGGCAGGAATTAAAAAGCCCGTTTACAGTAATGGTCAGGCCGTTAAAGATGACCCCGATTTTTCTATTTCTCTCGGTGCAGACGGTATTGAACGCAAACTGGAAATAGAAAAAGCGGTCACTGACGTTGCGGAACTGAACGGTGAATTACGTAATCGGCAGTATCTTGTCGAGCAATTAACAAAAGCACATGTCAACGATGTGAATTTTACGCCGTTTAAATATCAGTTAAGCCCGTCATTGCCAGTGAAAAAAGACGGTCCGGGTAAGGCGATTATTGTGATCCTTTCCGCGTTGATCGGCGGGATGGTGGCTTGTGGTGGCGTGCTGTTGCGCTATGCGATGGCATCCAGAAAACAGGATGCCATGATGGCAGACCACTTAGTTTAACTATTTGCGGTTGAAGGTGCCGTTCGTCCGAGCGGCACCACAAGCGGCGTTCCGGCAACTGGATCGTCAATGATCATGCAGCGCAGACCATAAATGCGCTCAATCAGTTCAGCAGTGACAATCTCCTTCGGCGCTCCCTGAGCAACAATTTTCCCTTCCCGCAATGCAATCAAATGGCTGGCGTAACGACAGGCCTGATTAAGATCGTGCAGCACCGCCGCCAGGGTATAGCCTTTTTCGCGGTTCAGTTCGCTTAACAACTCCAGCAAATCAATCTGATGACTGATATCCAGCCAGGTCGTGGGTTCGTCGAGCAGCATAATTGCCGTTTCCTGGGCCAGCACCATCGCGATCCACGCTCGCTGGCGTTGTCCGCCAGAAAGGGTATCCACGCTTTGATCTGCCAGATGAGTTATTCCCGTGGCCTGCATTGCTTTCGTTACCGCTTCTTCATCCTCTTTGCGCCAGCGGGTAAACAGCGGTTGATGCGGATAACGTCCACGCGCCACCAGCTCCTGCACGGTGATATCGCCCGGCGTGGTAGCATTTTGCGCCAACAGACCAATCCGGCGTGCAACCTCTTTACTGGCGTAATGTTGAATGTGCTCGCCATCCAGCCAGACATGCCCATGAGCAGGCGTCATCAGGCGGCTTAAGGTACGCAGTAACGTGGATTTACCGCAGCCATTTGGCCCGATAATTGCCGTGAAGTGACCATCAGGTATTTCTACAGTCAGATTTTCCGCAACGGTATATTTGCCATATCCCAGGGTTAACTGTTCGCCGCGCAAACGGGCTACTGATTCGGTCATTTTTTGCGAGACTCCTGAATTAACAAGACGATAAGGTAAATACCGCCGAGGCTGACGGTAACGACGCCAACCGGAAGTTGATACGGCATAAACAGTTGTTGGGCGCAGAGATCGGCCGCCAGCAGTAACAGCGCCCCGCATAGCGCCGCCTGGGTTAGCCCCCAGCGAGCGGTGCCGCTAATGCGTCGGGCAATGTGCGGTGCGACTAAAGCAATAAAGGAAATCGGCCCGGCAAGCGCTGTTGCCGCAGCGGTAAGCACCACTGCAACCAGCATCATTAACAGACGCGAACGTTCGACGCTGACGCCCAGCGCACACGCGGTATCATCGCCCATTTCCAGCAAGCGCATCCGGCGTACCAGTAAGGCGGCGGCAATGAGCATCAATATAATGATGGGTGCGGAAGGCGAGGTTTTTGCCCACGTCAGGCCGTTGAGCGATCCGGCATTCCACAAACCTGCTGTTAGCGCCGTTTCTAAAGACGCTTTCAGCAACAGCCAGGTATTAAAGGCCACCAGCATGGCGCGAACGCCGATACCGATAATAATCAACCGAAAGGTGTCGATGCCGTTGCGCCAGGCGAGCAGCCAGACCAGCAGCGAAGTGACAATGCCGCCCACCATTGCTGACAGCGCGATAGCCGTCAGGTCCTGACCAAACAGCACCATCGCCACCAGCACGCCGCTCCACGCCCCGGTGTTAAAGCCCATTACGTCAGGGCTGCCGAGCGGGTTACGCATCAGCGACTGAAAAATCGCGCCACTGACGCCCAGTGCTGCGCCAATCAACAGCGCCATCAGCACGCGTGGTAAACGCCATTCGGTGACCACCATCGTCATACTGCGCGGCGCATCGCCCATCAGCGCGGCGAATACCTGCGAGGTTTCCAGCGTGACGGCACCGCTGCGTAATCCCCAGATACCTGCAACCACACAGGCGGAAACCAGCAGCAAACAGGTGATGAGTAATCGGCGAGAGACGTAAATCATGCACCACCTCGCGTTTTACGTCGCACGAGGAAGATCAGCACCGGTGCACCAATAAACGCACTGACCACAGAAACGCGCAGTTCGCCGGGCACAATCACCCGCCCGATGATATCGGCAAACAGCAGCAGGGCAGGGGTAGCAAGTAGCGTGACGGGCAGCGACCAGCGATGATCGGCACCCACCAGCCAACGCGCCATATGCGGCATCATCAGGCCAATAAAGGCAATCGGGCCAACTATTGCCGTCGCACTACCACAAAGCACGGTAATCGCCAGCAGACCAATCAACTGTGTGCGCGCCACGCGACTGCCCAGCGCCGTCGCGGTGTCGCTGCCGAGGCTCAAACTGTTCAGCGCGCGACTCAGTAATAGCGCAGTTGCTCCGGCGATCAGCACCGGGATCAGCACCACTTTTAAGGTATGTAGATTGCGAATATCCAGCGAACCGGCTTGCCAGAAACGCAACTGATCGTAGACGTCAGGATTAAGCAGGGCGATGCCGCTGGTCAGTCCTTCCAGCACCGCCGCCAGCGCCACGCCCGCCAGGGTTAAACGCACCGGACTTAACTGCCCGCCGCCCTGACTGCCGGTAAAGGCAACAATCAATGAGGCCACCAGCGCCCCGGCGAAGGCCATCGCCAGTTGTTCCTGCGCGGAAGAGTAACCAAACAGCGCCGCACCCAGCACAATGGCAAAGCTGGCTCCGGCGTTCACGCCAAGCAAGCCGGGGTCGGCAAGTGGGTTTCGGGTGAGGGTTTGCATTAACGCCCCGGCAAGGCCAAGCGCGCCGCCTGCCAGTAAACCGGCAAGGGTACGCGGCAGCCGCGCGTCGAGCACGATGGTGCAGTCGGCGCTCTGGCAGGTGCCGGAGAAGGCCTCCAGCACTACGGAAGCGGGGAGTGATTTTGCCCCAATGAGCAGGCTTAATGCCGTCGCGATAATCAGTAATAACAGCAATCCGGGCACGGCAATGGCGCGTGTCACGGCAACAGAACCAGACATACGAACTTCCATGATAATGAAATTAATTATCGTTATCGATCTTATTTGGATATGTTAGCATGTGCAGCCTAAGAATAGGTATTTAAAATATTTGATGGCAAGGCATTGTAATGAATAAACAATCCTGGCTGCTTAACCTCAGCCTGTTGAAAACGCACCCGGCGTTTCGCGCAGTATTCCTCGCTCGTTTCATCTCAATTGTGTCTCTGGGTTTGCTCGGCGTCGCGGTGCCGGTGCAGATCCAGATGATGACACATTCCACCTGGCAGGTGGGGCTTTCGGTGACGCTGACCGGCGGCGCGATGTTTGTTGGCCTGATGGTCGGCGGTGTGCTGGCGGATCGCTATGAGCGCAAAAAAGTGATTTTGCTGGCGCGCGGCACCTGTGGCATTGGCTTCATTGGACTGTGCCTTAATGCACTGCTGCCGGAGCCGTCATTGCTGGCAATCTATTTACTTGGTTTATGGGATGGTTTTTTCGCATCGCTTGGCGTTACGGCGCTATTGGCGGCGACACCAGCACTGGTAGGGCGTGAAAACTTAATGCAGGCCGGGGCGATCACCATGTTGACCGTGCGTCTGGGGTCGGTGATTTCGCCCATGATTGGCGGTTTATTGCTGGCGACCGGTGGCGTAGCCTGGAACTACGGGCTGGCGGCGGCGGGCACGTTTATTACCTTGCTACCGTTGTTAAGCCTTCCGGCGTTGCCACCGCCACCGCAGCCGCGTGAGCATCCGTTGAAATCATTACTGGCAGGATTTCGTTTTCTGCTTGCCAGCCCGCTGGTGGGCGGGATTGCGCTGCTGGGTGGTTTATTGACGATGGCGAGCGCGGTGCGGGTACTGTATCCGGCGCTGGCTGACAACTGGCAGATGTCAGCGGCACAGATTGGTTTTCTCTACGCGGCGATCCCGCTCGGCGCGGCTATTGGTGCGTTAACCAGCGGGAAGCTGGCACATAGTGCGCGACCAGGGTTATTGATGCTGCTCTCCACGCTGGGATCGTTCCTCGCCATTGGTCTGTTTGGCCTGATGCCGATGTGGATTTTAGGCGTGGTTTGTCTGGCGCTGTTCGGCTGGTTGAGTGCGGTCAGCTCGTTGCTGCAATACACAATGCTGCAAACGCAAACCCCGGAAGCGATGTTAGGGCGGATTAACGGTTTGTGGACGGCGCAGAACGTGACGGGCGATGCCATAGGCGCGGCGCTGCTGGGTGGTTTGGGCGCGATGATGACACCGGTTGCTTCCGCAAGCGCGAGCGGTTTTGGTTTGTTGATTATCGGCGTGTTGTTATTGCTGGTGCTGGTGGAGTTGCGACATTTTCGCCAGACGCCGCCGCAGGTGACAGCGTCCGACAGTTAATGCTTAAAACAGCGCCTTAAGCCTATCCAGCACTTGCATGGCGCTGTAGTAATCCAGACGGAACGTCTCGGTTCCCAGCGCATAAACCTGCTTGTTTTGTACTGCAGGCAGGTGCGCGAGCAGCGGATTAGCATAAATAGCATCGGCATCTTTCTGATCACCGGCGAACAGGAATAGTGACTCGCCATTTAACCCTGCAGCCAGATTTTCCCCACCAAGCTGAATGATGTCATGGCGTTTACCCTGACTTTGGCTCGCATTTAACCCTGCGGGTAACTTCGCCAGCGTAAAGCCGAGTTGTTCCAGCATCTGCCCTTGTGCTGATTCTGGCGTCCAGAGATTGGCACTGTGTGCAGCGGCAGTATAGACAATGGCAGTGACCGGCTGCGGCGGTAATTTGATTTGCTCTTTCGCCGCCGCCAGTTGCTTATCAAACTGCGCAATCCGCTCTGCCGCTTGTTTCTCATGCCCGGTAATTTCGCCAAGTTGCGTTAACAGCGACTGCCAGCTTTTGTCGTCGTAATTGATGATTAATGTCGGGGCGATGGTGGAAAGCTGATCATACAGTGCCAGCGCCGAATCCCCGCCGGTTGCGCTAATTAAAATCAGATCCGGCATTTGCGCGGCAACGGCTTCGGCGCTCGGTTCGCCGATATAGAGCCGTTGCAGTTTGCGTTCTTTCGCCACCTTGCTCCACTGGCGTAAAAAGCCCTGGTCATCCGCGACGCGGTTATTCGGCGTGGTCGCGCCGCTGGCGATCACCGGAGCATCAATCGCCAGCAGTGAGCCGGTCAGGGTGACGCTGGTGGAAACAATACGCTGCGGCTGGCTTTCCAGTGTATGTGTGCCACGGCTGTCAGTAATCTGACGCGGCCAGTCAGCGGCCTGAACTGCGGCTATTCCTGAAAGCAAAAGTCCTGTTAATAGAAGGGCGTTGCGGTAGAGCGGGGCGAGTCTCACAAATCAGCTTCCTGTTATTAATAAGGTTAAGGGCGTAATGACAAATTCGACAAAGCGCACAATCCGTCCCCTCGCCCCTTTGGGGAGAGGGTTAGGGTGAGGGGAACAGCCAGCACTGGTGCGAACATTAACCCTCACCCCAGCCCTCACCCTGGAAGGGAGAGGGGGCAGAACGGCGCAGGACATCACATTGCGCTTATGCGAATCCATCAATAATGCTTCTCATTTTCATTGTAACCACAACCAGATGCAACCCCGAGTTGCAGATTGCGTTACCTCAAGAGTTGACATAGTGCGCGTTTGCTTTTAGGTTAGCGACCGAAAATATAAATGATAATCATTATTAAAGCATTTATCATTTTGTGGAGGATGATATGGATACGTCACTGGCTGAGGAAGTACAGCAGACCATGGCAACACTTGCGCCCAATCGCTTTTTCTTTATGTCGCCGTACCGCAGTTTTACGACGTCAGGATGTTTCGCCCGCTTCGATGAACCGGCTGTGAACGGGGATTCGCCCGACAGTCCCTTCCAGCAAAAACTCGCCGCGCTGTTTGCCGATGCCAAAGCGCAGGGCATCAAAAATCCGGTGATGGTCGGGGCGATTCCCTTCGATCCACGTCAGCCTTCGTCGCTGTATATTCCTGAATCCTGGCAGTCGTTCTCCCGTCAGGAAAAACAAGCTTCCGCACGCCGTTTCACCCGCAGCCAGTCGCTGAATGTGGTGGAACGCCAGGCAATTCCGGAGCAAACCACGTTTGAACAGATGGTTGCCCGCGCCGCCGCACTTACCGCCACGCCGCAGGTCGACAAAGTGGTGTTGTCACGGTTGATTGATATCACCACTGACGCCGCCATTGATAGTGGCGTATTGCTGGAACGGTTGATTGCGCAAAACCCGGTTAGTTACAACTTCCATGTTCCGCTGGCTGATGGTGGCGTCCTGCTGGGGGCCAGCCCGGAACTGCTGCTACGTAAAGACGGCGAGCGTTTTAGCTCCATTCCGTTAGCCGGTTCCGCGCGTCGTCAGCCGGATGAAGTGCTCGATCGCGAAGCAGGTAATCGTCTGCTGGCGTCAGAAAAAGATCGCCATGAACATGAACTGGTGACTCAGGCGATGAAAGAGGTACTGCGCGAACGCAGTAGTGAGTTACACGTTCCTTCTTCTCCACAGCTGATCACCACGCCGACGCTGTGGCATCTCGCAACTCCCTTTGAAGGTAAAGCGAATTCGCAAGAAAACGCACTGACTCTGGCCTGTCTGCTGCATCCGACCCCCGCGCTGAGCGGTTTCCCGCATCAGGCCGCGACCCAGGTTATTGCTGAACTGGAACCGTTCGACCGCGAACTGTTTGGCGGCATTGTGGGTTGGTGTGACAGCGAAGGTAACGGCGAATGGGTGGTGACCATCCGCTGCGCGAAGCTGCGGGAAAATCAGGTGCGTCTGTTTGCCGGAGCGGGGATTGTGCCTGCGTCGTCACCGTTGGGTGAGTGGCGCGAAACAGGCGTCAAACTTTCTACCATGTTGAACGTTTTTGGATTGCATTAAGGAGCGAGGATGAGCATTCCATTCACCCGCTGGCCGGAAGAGTTTGCCCGTCGCTATCGGGAAAAAGGCTACTGGCAGGATTTGCCGCTGACCGACATTCTGACGCGACATGCTGCGAGTGACAGCATCGCGGTTATCGACGGCGAGCGACAGTTGAGTTATCGGGAGCTGAATCAGGCGGCGGATAACCTCGCGTGTAGTTTACGCCGTCAGGGCATTAAACCTGGTGAAACCGCGCTGGTACAACTGGGTAACGTCGCTGAATTGTATATTACCTTTTTCGCGCTGCTGAAACTGGGCGTTGCGCCGGTGCTGGCGTTGTTCAGCCATCAGCGTAGTGAACTGAACGCCTATGCCAGCCAGATTGAACCCGCATTGCTGATTGCCGATCGCCAACATGCGCTGTTTAGCGGGGATGATTTCCTCAATACTTTCGTCACAGAACATTCCTCCATTCGCGTGGTGCAACTGCTCAACGACAGCGGTGAGCATAACTTGCAGGATGCGATTAACCATCCGGCTGAGGATTTTACTGCCACGCCATCACCTGCTGATGAAGTGGCCTATTTCCAGCTTTCCGGTGGCACCACCGGCACACCGAAACTGATCCCGCGCACTCATAACGACTACTACTACAGCGTGCGTCGTAGCGTCGAGATTTGTCAGTTCACACAACAGACACGCTACCTGTGCGCGATCCCGGCGGCTCATAACTACGCCATGAGTTCGCCAGGATCGCTGGGCGTCTTTCTTGCCGGAGGAACGGTTGTTCTGGCGGCCGATCCCAGCGCCACGCTCTGTTTCCCATTGATTGAAAAACATCAGGTTAACGTTACCGCGCTGGTGCCACCCGCAGTCAGCCTGTGGTTGCAGGCGCTGATCGAAGGCGAAAGCCGGGCGCAGCTTGCCTCGCTGAAACTGTTACAGGTCGGCGGCGCACGTCTTTCTGCCACCCTTGCGGCGCGTATTCCCGCTGAGATTGGCTGTCAGTTGCAGCAGGTGTTTGGCATGGCGGAAGGGCTGGTGAACTACACCCGACTTGATGATAGCGCGGAGAAAATTATCCATACCCAGGGTTACCCAATGTGTCCGGATGACGAAGTATGGGTTGCCGATGCCGAAGGAAATCCACTGCCGCAAGGGGAAGTCGGACGCCTGATGACGCGCGGGCCGTACACCTTCCGCGGCTATTACAAAAGTCCACAGCACAATGCCAGCGCCTTTGATGCCAACGGTTTTTACTGTTCCGGCGATCTGATCTCTATTGATCCAGAGGGTTACATCACCGTGCAGGGGCGCGAGAAAGATCAGATTAACCGTGGCGGCGAGAAGATCGCTGCCGAAGAGATCGAAAACCTGCTGCTGCGCCACCCGGCGGTGATCTACGCCGCACTGGTGAGCATGGAAGATGAGCTGATGGGCGAAAAAAGCTGCGCTTATCTGGTGGTAAAAGAGCCGCTGCGCGCGGTGCAGGTGCGTCGTTTCCTGCGTGAACAGGGTATTGCCGAATTTAAATTACCGGATCGCGTGGAGTGTGTGGATTCACTTCCGCTGACGGCGGTCGGGAAAGTCGATAAAAAACAATTACGTCAGTGGCTGGCGTCACGCGCATCAGCCTGAAGGAGAGAACACGATGGCTATTCCAAAATTACAGGCTTACGCACTGCCGGAGTCTCACGATATTCCGCAGAATAAAGTTGACTGGGCCTTTGAACCGCAACGTGCCGCGTTGTTAATCCATGATATGCAGGACTATTTTGTCAGCTTCTGGGGCGAGAACTGCCCGATGATGGAGCAGGTGATCGCGAATATTGCTGCGCTGCGCGACTACTGCAAACAGCACAATATCCCGGTTTATTACACCGCCCAGCCGAAAGAGCAGAGCGATGAAGATCGGGCGCTGTTGAATGATATGTGGGGGCCGGGCCTGACCCGCTCGCCGGAACAGCAAAAGGTGGTGGATCGCCTGACGCCAGATGCCGACGACACGGTGCTGGTGAAGTGGCGCTACAGCGCGTTTCATCGTTCTCCGCTGGAGCAAATGCTGAAAGAGAGTGGACGTAACCAGCTGATTATTACCGGGGTATATGCCCACATTGGCTGTATGACCACCGCAACCGACGCATTTATGCGCGATATTAAACCGTTTATGGTGGCGGATGCGCTGGCCGATTTCAGCCGTGACGAGCATTTGATGTCGCTGAAATATGTGGCCGGACGTTCTGGCCGGGTGGTGATGACTGAAGAATTACTGCCAGCACCTATCCCCGCCAGCAAAGCGGCGCTGCGTGAGGTGATCCTGCCGTTGCTGGACGAGTCCGATGAGCCGTTCGATGACGACAACCTGATCGACTACGGTCTGGATTCGGTGCGCATGATGGCGCTGGCGGCGCGCTGGCGCAAAGTGCATGGTGATATCGACTTTGTCATGCTGGCGAAAAACCCGACCATCGACGCCTGGTGGAAGCTACTCTCCCGCGAGGTGAAATAATGGATTTCAGCGGTAAAAATGTCTGGGTAACCGGCGCAGGTAAAGGTATCGGCTACGCCACGGCGCTGGCGTTTGTTGAGGCGGGAGCGAAAGTTACAGGTTTTGATCAAGCGTTCACTCAGGAGCAATATCCCTTTGCGACCGAAGTGATGGATGTTGCCGACGCTGCGCAGGTCGCGCAAGTGTGTCAGCGACTGTTAGCTGAAACGGAGCGACTGGACGCGCTGGTCAATGCGGCGGGAATTTTACGCATGGGCGCGACCGATCAGCTCAGTAAAGAGGACTGGCAGCAGACTTTTGCGGTTAACGTCGGCGGTGCGTTTAACCTGTTCCAGCAAACCATGAACCAGTTTCGCCGTCAGCGGGGCGGGGCGATTGTCACTGTGGCGTCCGACGCCGCGCACACGCCGCGTATTGGCATGAGTGCTTATGGCGCATCGAAAGCGGCGCTGAAAAGCCTGGCGTTGAGCGTCGGGCTGGAACTGGCGGGTAGCGGCGTGCGCTGTAATGTGGTTTCGCCTGGCTCCACCGACACCGATATGCAACGCACGCTGTGGGTGAGCGATGACGCCGAAGAACAGCGTATTCGCGGCTTTGGCGAGCAGTTTAAACTCGGCATTCCGCTGGGGAAAATCGCCCGTCCACAAGAGATCGCCAACACGATTTTGTTCCTCGCCTCTGACCTCGCCAGCCATATTACCCTACAGGATATTGTGGTCGATGGCGGCTCAACGCTGGGGGCATAAGCATGATCTGGAAACGCCATTTAACGCTCGACGAACTGAACGCCACCAGCGATAACACAATGGTGGCGCATCTGGGAATTGTGTATACCCGTCTGGGCGATGATGTGCTGGAAGCCGAAATGCCGGTTGATACCCGTACTCATCAGCCGTTCGGTTTACTACATGGCGGCGCGTCGGCGGCGCTGGCGGAAACGCTGGGATCGATGGCCGGATTTATGATGACCCGCGACGGACAGTGTGTGGTAGGCACAGAACTTAATGCAACACACCATCGCCCGGTGTCTGAGGGAAAGGTACGCGGCGTCTGCCAGCCGCTGCATCTTGGTCGGCAAAATCAGAGCTGGGAAATCGTCGTTTTCGATGAACAGGGGCGGCGTTGCTGCACTTGTCGGCTGGGTACGGCAGTTTTGGGATGAACCCGACAGAATTAGATGAGATTGCAGGAAAACTCGGTTAACGGAGTGATCGAGTTAACATTGTTAAGTTAAATATTGGTTTCAACTCCGATTTACATGGTTGCTGTGTTGTTAAATTGTACAAAGATGTTATAGAAACAAAATGTAACATCTCTATGGACACGCACACGGATAACAACTATGAACAAATCAGGGAAATACCTCGTCTGGACAGTGCTCTCTGTAATGGGAGCATTTGCTCTGGGATACATTGCTTTAAATCGTGGGGAACAGATCAACGCGCTGTGGATTGTGGTGGCGTCGGTCTGTATCTATCTGATCGCTTACCGTTTTTATGGGCTGTATATCGCCAAAAATGTGCTGGCGGTTGACCCGACGCGTATGACGCCAGCGGTGCGCCATAACGACGGGCTGGACTATGTGCCGACGGACAAGAAAGTGCTGTTCGGTCACCATTTTGCGGCCATTGCCGGAGCAGGTCCGCTGGTGGGGCCGGTACTGGCGGCGCAAATGGGCTACCTGCCGGGGATGATCTGGCTGCTCGCTGGGGTGGTTCTCGCCGGTGCGGTGCAGGATTTCATGGTGCTGTTTGTTTCTACGCGCCGTGACGGTCGCTCGCTGGGTGAGCTGGTCAAAGAAGAGATGGGGCCAACCGCCGGGGTGATTGCGCTGGTGGCCTGCTTTATGATCATGGTCATTATCCTTGCAGTGCTGGCGATGATCGTGGTGAAAGCCCTGACTCATAGCCCGTGGGGAACATATACCGTTGCGTTCACCATTCCGCTGGCGCTGTTTATGGGGATCTACCTGCGCTATCTGCGTCCGGGGCGTATTGGCGAAGTGTCGGTCATCGGTCTGGTATTCCTGATTTTCGCCATTATCTCTGGCGGCTGGGTGGCAGAAAGTCCGACCTGGGCACCGTACTTTGACTTTACCGGCGTGCAGTTGACCTGGATGCTGGTGGGTTACGGTTTTGTGGCGGCGGTGCTGCCGGTGTGGTTACTGCTGGCCCCGCGTGACTACCTCTCTACCTTCCTGAAAATCGGGACTATCGTCGGTCTGGCGGTAGGCATTTTGATTATGCGCCCGACGCTGACCATGCCTGCGCTGACCAAATTTGTCGATGGCACTGGCCCGGTATGGACCGGTAACCTGTTCCCGTTCCTGTTTATCACCATCGCCTGTGGTGCGGTGTCTGGCTTCCATGCGCTGATCTCTTCCGGCACCACGCCGAAGATGCTGGCGAACGAAGGGCAGGCGTGCTTTATCGGCTACGGTGGGATGTTGATGGAATCCTTCGTGGCGATTATGGCGCTGGTTTCTGCCTGTATCATCGATCCGGGCGTGTATTTTGCCATGAACAGCCCAATGGCGGTACTGGCTCCGGCAGGGACGGCGGATGTAGTCGCTTCTGCCGCGCAGGTGGTGAGTAGCTGGGGCTTTAGCATTACACCAGATACGCTCAACCAGATTGCCAGCGAAGTGGGTGAACAGTCGATCATTTCCCGTGCGGGCGGTGCGCCGACGCTGGCGGTGGGGATGGCTTACATCCTGCACGGTGCGCTGGGTGGTATGATGGATGTGGCGTTCTGGTATCACTTCGCCATTCTGTTTGAAGCTCTGTTTATTCTGACGGCGGTAGATGCGGGTACGCGTGCTGCGCGCTTTATGTTGCAGGATCTGCTGGGCGTGGTGTCTCCTGGCCTGAAGCGGACCGATTCACTGCCTGCTAACCTGCTGGCAACAGCGCTGTGCGTACTGGCGTGGGGCTACTTCCTCCATCAGGGCGTGGTCGATCCGCTGGGCGGTATTAACACTCTGTGGCCGCTGTTTGGTATTGCCAACCAGATGCTGGCAGGGATGGCACTGATGCTCTGTGCCGTGGTGTTGTTCAAGATGAAACGTCAACGTTACGCCTGGGTGGCGCTGGTACCAACGGCCTGGCTGCTGATTTGTACCCTGACCGCAGGCTGGCAGAAAGCGTTTAGCCCGGATGCGAAAGTCGGCTTCCTGGCCATTGCTAATAAGTTCCAGGCAATGATCGACAGCGGCAATATTCCGTCGCAGTATACTGAGTCACAGCTGGCGCAACTGGTGTTCAATAACCGTCTGGATGCCGGGTTAACCATCTTCTTTATGGTGGTCGTGGTGGTTCTGGCACTGTTCTCGATTAAGACGGCACTTGCGGCATTGAAAGATCCGAAGCCAACGGCGAAAGAAACGCCGTATGAGCCGATGCCGGAAAATGTTGAGGAGATCGTAGCGCAGGCGAAAGGCGCGCACTAAAGTCAGAGTGAGGGGGGATGTTGGCGAATGTTGGCATAGTGCCGAGGGTTCCCCCTCACCCTAACCCTCTCCCCGATGGGGCGAGGGGACTGACCGAGTGCGTTGATAGCATTTGTAGGCCGGATAAAGCGTTCACGCCGCATCCGGCACTCTTTCAGCAACATGGTTAGCGGAGGCCAAGATGTTTGATTCACTGGCAAAAGCCGGAAAATATTTAGGTCAGGCGGCGAAGCTGATGATTGGTATGCCTGATTACGACAACTATGTCGAACATATGCGGGTTAACCATCCCGATCAAACGCCGATGACCTACGAGGAGTTTTTCCGTGAGCGGCAGGACGCGCGCTACGGTGGAAAAGGCGGCGCGCGCTGCTGCTAAATTTGCACGTCAGGCTTTAAACGATTCCACTTTTTCGAACGCTGCACGCAACGTATCTGGTGTCAGCGTGACTGGCAGGTAATGAATGGACTCCACCGGGCGCAAGGTGTGGGCAATCACTTTGTCGATCTCCGCCTGATTATTGATATCCACTTCCAGCTCCGCCAGCGTAGTCGGCAGATGAAAACGCTGATACGCCCCGGTTAATTGCGCCAGCACATCATCCTGACCCAGCAAGGCGCTTTGCACCAGAATTCCGTAAGCGACTTTGGTGCCGTGAAGAAACTTCTCGGTTTGCGGCAGGACAGTCAGACCGTTATGCACGGCATGAGCCGCCGCCACACGCGTAAAACGATCGCCCAGACCACCGACCATCCCACCACCAGCAATAATAGCATCCACCACATCGCAAAATGATTGCGTTAACTGCTGATTTTGCTGATCGGCAAGTGCCTGTTCGCTACTGTTTAACAAGACGTCGCGAATGGCCTGCGCATTATTGATCCCCAGCCGCACGGTTAGCGGCAACGTTTCTGGTTGCGGAGCCAGCACCACCGCTTCATACCATTTCGCCAGCGTGTCACCGATCCCCGCCAGCAGATATTGTTGCGGTGCATTGAGGATAATCTCCGGTTCCACCAGCACCATAAAATTGGCGTCGTCGAAAATCTCATAATGCAGCGCCTGTCCGGCATCGTTATACCAGACGGAGAGCGGTGTCCAGGCTGCGCAGGTGGCGGCGATCGTCGGAGCGGCAACAAATGGCAGACCGAGACGGCGGGCGAGGGCTTTCGCGGTGTCGAGCAGTGCGCCGCCGCCGACGCCAATCACCACGCTGCGATCGTCACCGGACTCAGCCGCCAGTTGCTGTACATCGCTTTCGCTGCAATGACCACGAAACAAAATATGCTTTGCCCCTGGAAGTCCAAACGCTGGCGGAAGTTTGGTTTGCGCCGCAGCAATGGCGCGTTTGCCGTAGATCCACACCGCGCGAGAAAGTTGTTCATCAGTGAAAAAATCGTGCAGGTGATTGAAACTTCCTGGATGTGAAAAGTAGTTAGCCGGGCCGACGACCACGCGGATAGGATTGTGAGGCATGTTGTGTTGTCCTTATTGTTTTATTTAGACATCTAAACGTCTTGATTGCCAAATACTAGCATCGTGTTATAGTGCCTTCAACACGCAACTTCGTCAGGTACAATAAAAATGACAAATAACCCTCTGATTCCACAAAGCAAACTTCCACAACTTGGCACCACTATTTTCACCCAGATGAGCGCGCTGGCGCAGCAACACCAGGCGATTAACCTGTCGCAAGGCTTTCCTGATTTTGATGGTCCGCGCTATTTACAGGAGCGGCTGGCGTACCACGTTGCCCAGGGGGCAAACCAATACGCGCCCATGACCGGCGTGCAGGCCTTGCGCGAGGCGATTGCTCAGAAAACGGAACGTTTGTATGGCTATCAACCAGATGCCGATAGCGATATCACCGTAACGGCAGGGGCGACGGAAGCGTTATACGCGGCGATTACCGCACTGGTGTGCAATGGCGATGAAGTGATTTGTTTTGATCCCAGCTATGACAGTTACGCCCCCGCCATCGCGCTTTCTGGGGGAATAGTGAAGCGTATGGCACTGCAACCACCGCATTTTCGCGTTGACTGGCAGGAATTTGCCGCATTATTAAGCGAGCGCACCAGACTGGTGATCCTCAACACTCCGCATAACCCCAGTGCAACTGTCTGGCAGCAGGCTGATTTCGCCGCTTTGTGGCAGGCGATCGCCGGGCACGAGATTTTTGTCATTAGCGATGAAGTCTACGAGCACATCAACTTTTCACAACAGGGCCATGCCAGTGTGCTGGCGCATCCGCAGCTGCGTGAGCGGGCAGTGGCGGTTTCTTCATTTGGCAAGACCTATCATATGACCGGCTGGAAAGTGGGTTATTGTGTTGCGCCAGCGCCCATCAGCGCCGAAATTCGCAAGGTACATCAGTATCTGACCTTTTCGGTGAATACCCCGGCACAGCTGGCGCTTGCTGATATGCTACGTGCAGAACCTGAGCATTATCTTGCGTTACCGGACTTTTATCGCCAGAAGCGCGATATTCTGGTGAATGCTTTAAATGAAAGCCGGCTGGAGATTTTACCGTGTGAAGGTACATACTTTTTGCTGGTGGATTACAGCGCGGTTTCTACCCTGGATGATGTTGAGTTTTGCCAGTGGCTGACGCAGGAGCACGGCGTAGCGGCGATTCCGCTGTCGGTGTTTTGCGCCGATCCCTTCCCACATAAACTGATTCGTCTCTGTTTTGCCAAGAAGGAATCGACGTTGCTGGCAGCAGCTGAACGCCTGCGCCAGCTTTAGCTATTTAACCGTCCAGGCGCGGGAATATTGACGGTCGGCAAACAACTCTTGCAGGCCGTTAATTTGCTTCAGGCGCAGCACTTCGTCGCTGTCCATTCCCAGCTCTTTGCCAATTTTATTATCGTCCCATCCCAACTGGCTAAGTTCACGGACGATTTCCGACATGGCGGTGATTTGATGGCGTCCACGAGCGCGATTATGACGAATAGTCGCGGCGATGCGTTGATTACGCGTACCTTCCAGACAGGTCACCGGCAAATAACCTTTTAAGCGTAATTTTAATGATGATGAGCCTTTACCAATTTCATGGCGGTGAAAACCATCCACGATTTCCATGGCATTTTTATCCGTATGTGTGACCACAATGGGTTGGGTAAAACCATCTATTTCAATGGATTTTTGCAGCAGTTTTTTTTCGGGTGGTGCCACGTTGTTTGGGTTGTAATCATTAGGCATAAGTTGGCTGTTTTTAACCCACAGAACGCAATCCACTGGCTCTTCACGAAAGGGGCTAACCTGATGGATCGCCATGCGGATTTCATTAATCGCTTTGATGCGATCATCTTCCGGCAAGCTGGCGAGAAATTGCGTTAAATCCTGCGTTAATCGTTGTTGCATAGTATCCCCCATTCCTGACGTTTTCCTTTTATCCGTTCGTTATAACGCTGATAGTTCTTCGATTTTGTGGGGCTAAATGATAATGCCCGACACCAGTAATCGTTATTGAGTAAAACTTTGCATATCCGCCGCCAGGAGGGGATATCTTTCGCGCCAATGTCCCCTTGCTGGGTTTGTGGAACCTCGATGCCTTTTTTCTGATACCAGTGCAAATAAATGGCGATTTTATTGCGGTAATGCTCAGCTGTTTTTTCCGGCATGCTATTGAGCAGCAATAATGCATATTCTTGCCAGTCTAAATGTTCTGGCTTGAGGATTTTCCGATGCCCATAGAAATGATTGTCATGTCCGGCGTAAATGCCGCCACTTTTTACCCCGCTGACTCGTGCGCACATAGCAGCCCAGCGATCCGGTTCGATAACGTGATAGAGCCATAATCCTTGTCGTTGCTCCGGGCCAAAAGGTTCGCAAATTCGCATATGACGCAGAGGAACGCCTGCCTGATACATTAGGTTATACAGTGGGTTGCAGAGACTTTGATGATTTGCATACCAGGTCCAGATATCAGCCACTTTCCAGTCGTAAATGGGGTAAATGTACCAGCTATGACCGCCTGGTGCGGCCGTAGTCCAGGGTTTATCGTCGGCAAAACGTTGTTTATTTAAACTGGCGATGGCGACAAAACGGTTGTAGGACTCATCCGCACGGATGCCGATCATCATCGCCGCCGGACGTTTTTGTGAAAACCATTCGGCAAACTCACGTACAAATTGTTCGAAGGTCATGCCTGGCTGGTAAAAGGAGAAAAAGTCAGGGTCGGTTATCGCATCTTGGGGAGGTTGACGTACCCATTCGACATCAGGTTCCCAGCACTGCCATTCGGGTTGGTATTGTGAAAGGGAATTTTGCGTCGTAAGCGGGAGCGCAACCCAGTAAAACTCTTCGATGACATCGGTGTACAACTCGCGCAGGGACTGAACATAGTTAATGGTGCAAGAGAATTGCGCCTCCCAGTCGATAAACAAAACGCAGATTTTTTTGCCCATTTGTCGGGCAAGTTCGGCTGTCAGATGCAGCATTAAACCAGAGTCTTTGCCGCCAGAAAATGAGACACAAACGCGGGGTAGGGTGTTGAGTGTCCAGGTAATACGCTCTCGTGCAGCTTCCAGAATATTGAGCGGAAGAGGAATTTTATAAATAGACATCTGAAGACGCTCTCTGAACGTTACAGGGTGATCAGTGAGATAAGTCTGTTAATTATAAAGTAAACACTGTAAAGCAGAGTGTTTTATTTTTCATTCGCGCTGTGAATAAATAGATGAAAGTTATAGTAACTGTCTGTAGTTATATATCAAAAACTCTCATTTAGACGGTCAATAAATCGGGAGAACACCAAATTATTTAAAGAAGATTTATTATAGGAAATGTAAAGCTTTATTGAAGGTAACGGATGTTCTAGTTTTATCTCTTTTAAATTAAGAAAGTCACGGTAGGAATTATAAAGTTCATAGGGGACTATTCCCAGTAAATCTGTAACTGCAATGCTATTAATGATTGTCAGCAAAGAGGAACCACGAAATGAGATTTTGCGATTCATAAATCTCTCGTCTATTTCCATTTGAATATCATCAACCCCTGCTGATTTAGATATTAATTGGGTGAACTCTTCTGCCATAATTTGTTCATAAGTGCTATTGTCAGTAATTCGTGGATGCCTATTACTACAAATTAGAGTATTGCGAATCGTATGCAATGGCATGCAAATGACGGAACGGCTGATCACTGGCATTTGGGTGATCACCAGATCGGCTTTGCGGTGAACCAACAGTTCTTCAGCATTCTCTGCTGACATGAGGATATCATGGCACTCAATCTCGACAGAGGAATCTTGCCGTAGGCAGCGGATCAGCATACTATTATTAGAGCAAGAAATGAGCTGAGGGCCGTAGATAATAAAGTTTTTCTTTAGTTCGGACTTATTGACTATATTAATTGTTTGTTCAAGGCCTCTGAGATTTTTCTCAAGATGGTGATGCAGATTTAACCCTGTTGTCGTCGGCGCGATACCTTTTCCTGAGCGAATGAATAAAGGGTCATTAAATTGCGCACGTAAGCGTTGTAACGACTGGCTCACGGCTGATGGGGTGATATATAGTGATTCAGCAGCTTTGCTAATGCTTAAATGCTGGTAAATACACTCAAATATGACAAGAAGATTTAAGTCGAACTTTTTCAAGTCGTAGAGATTGGCCATACACTACTCCGGTTATATTTTTCTTCCATGATATATTCACTTAATCAATGTTTTTTGCGTATATATTTTTATTGATTATGTTTTTTTGCTTAACTCAGGATTAAGTTTTTCTAAAATAGCACAGCCACTTAGGGCAGAGCGAGCAATTCATGCTTTTTTAGGATGGTTGAAAAGCAGGGATATAGTTCAACCATCCATGAATTACCTTTTATTTATTCCCCATAATGATATTAAGCGTTTTCTGATCGGGCAACCCCACGGCCTGTTGTAGCGTATTTTCCTTACTCATGTAATAGATAGCCGGCGTGACATTTGCCCCCAGATCGTCCATCAGTTTCTCATTGTCACTTAACACTTTCATTTGCTCTGTACTTACGTTTGCAGGCACGTTTAGCTTAAGCTTGCCACCAGAGGCTTCATATTGTTGCCAGGTTTTTGCGGGATCTTTGGAGGCAAGAATTGCCGCTGCTGTCGCCGGGCTTTCTGGCTTGATAACCCCAACCAACAATGTTCTTAATTGCACTTTGCCAGAATCTACCCACGGGCGCGCCTGCTGCCAGAACTGTTTACAATATGGGCAGAACGGATCGGCGAAGACGTAGACAATGACCGGCGCATCTTTTTTACCGTCGAGGAGCCAGTGGGATTGTTCCATCCGTTGCCACATTTCGCGTCCGGCTGGTGCGTAAATTTCTTTTTCGATAAGTGTGTTACTCAGGTTTTCACCTTTCTCGTTGTACATGTAACCAGAGATAGCGTGCTTACCATCTGGAGTCAGGTAGATGGTGACGCCCATATCCTGATACTTTCCGAGATAACCTTTCATTCCTCCGGGGGCATCGAATGTTTTGATGATTGTAATGCCCTGTTTTTCAATCGCTTTTACTGGAGCAGGAAGTTCCTCTGCGAAGGCGATTGCAGGAAGCAGAGCCAGTAAAAGTATCTTTTTTAACATTAATTTGTCCTTTTCAGTCAGTGCAAAAGTCGAGTAAAAGGCATAACCTATCACTGTCATAGGTAAGAGCTTAGATCAGGTGATTGCCCTTTGTTTATGAGGGTGTTGTAATCCATGTCGTTGTTGCATTTGTAAGGGCAACACCTCAGCCTGCAGGCAGGCACTGAAGATACCAAAGGGTAGTTCAGATTACACGGTCACCTGGAAAGGGGGCCATTTTACTTTTTATCGCCGCTGGCGGTGCAAAGTTCACAAAGTTGTCTTACGAAGGTTGTAAGGTAAAACTTATCGATTTGATAATGGAAACGCATTAGCCGAATCGGCAAAAATTGGTTACCTTACATCTCATCGAAAACACGGAGGAAGTATAGATGTCCTTGATTAACACCAAAATTAAACCTTTTAAAAACCAGGCATTCAAAAACGGCGAATTCATCGAAATCACCGAAAAAGATACCGAAGGCCGCTGGAGCGTCTTCTTCTTCTACCCGGCTGACTTTACTTTCGTATGCCCGACCGAACTGGGTGACGTTGCTGACCACTACGAAGAACTGCAGAAACTGGGCGTAGACGTATACGCAGTATCTACCGATACTCACTTCACCCACAAAGCATGGCACAGCAGCTCTGAAACCATCGCTAAAATCAAATATGCGATGATCGGCGACCCGACTGGCGCCCTGACCCGTAACTTCGACAACATGCGTGAAGATGAAGGTCTGGCTGACCGTGCGACCTTCGTTGTTGACCCGCAGGGTATCATCCAGGCAATCGAAGTTACCGCTGAAGGCATTGGCCGTGACGCGTCTGACCTGCTGCGTAAAATCAAAGCAGCACAGTACGTAGCTTCTCACCCAGGTGAAGTTTGCCCGGCTAAATGGAAAGAAGGTGAAGCAACTCTGGCTCCGTCTCTGGACCTGGTTGGTAAAATCTAAATTTCCTTCGTCTTTCACGCCATAGCGGCGTTGGCGTCGCCCGCTCACCCCGGTCACTTACTTGTGTAAGCTCCCGGGGATTCACAGGCTAGCCGCCTTGCTCTGACGCGAAATACTTCGGAAATTCACCTAATTCTTCGGGTGCTGCGGCACCCGATTTTCTTCCCCGCACCATGATGCAAGCTGCATCCAGGTAGCCGCAGAGGCCGCTTGCATGATGATGTTTAAAGCCCAGGAGATAAACATGCTCGACACAAATATGAAAACTCAACTCAAGGCTTACCTTGAGAAATTGACCAAGCCTGTTGAGTTAATTGCCACGCTGGATGACAGCGCTAAATCGGCAGAAATCAAGGAACTGTTGGCTGAAATCGCAGAACTGTCAGACAAAGTCACCTTTAAAGAAGATAACAGCTTGCCGGTGCGTAAGCCGTCTTTCCTGATCACCAACCCAGGTTCCAACCAGGGGCCACGTTTTGCAGGCTCCCCGCTGGGCCACGAGTTCACCTCGCTGGTACTGGCGTTGCTGTGGACCGGTGGTCATCCGTCGAAAGAAGCGCAGTCTCTGCTGGAGCAGATTCGCCATATTGACGGTGATTTTGAATTCGAAACCTATTACTCGCTCTCTTGCCACAACTGCCCGGACGTGGTGCAGGCGCTGAACCTGATGAGCGTACTGAACCCGCGCATCAAGCACACTGCAATTGACGGCGGCACCTTCCAGAACGAAATCACCGATCGCAACGTGATGGGCGTTCCGGCAGTGTTCGTAAACGGGAAAGAGTTTGGTCAGGGCCGCATGACGTTGACTGAAATCGTTGCCAAAATTGATACTGGCGCGGAAAAACGTGCGGCAGAAGAGCTGAACAAGCGTGATGCTTATGACGTATTAATCGTCGGTTCCGGCCCGGCGGGTGCAGCGGCAGCAATTTACTCCGCACGTAAAGGCATCCGTACCGGTCTGATGGGCGAACGTTTTGGTGGTCAGATCCTCGATACCGTTGATATCGAAAACTACATTTCTGTACCGAAGACTGAAGGGCAGAAGCTGGCAGGCGCACTGAAAGTTCACGTTGATGAATACGACGTTGATGTGATCGACAGCCAGAGCGCCAGCAAACTGATCCCAGCAGCAGTTGAAGGTGGTCTGCATCAGATTGAAACAGCTTCTGGCGCGGTACTGAAAGCACGCAGCATTATCGTGGCGACCGGTGCAAAATGGCGCAACATGAACGTTCCGGGCGAAGATCAGTATCGCACCAAAGGCGTGACCTACTGCCCGCACTGCGACGGCCCGCTGTTTAAAGGTAAACGCGTAGCGGTTATCGGCGGCGGTAACTCCGGCGTGGAAGCGGCAATTGACCTGGCGGGTATCGTTGAGCACGTAACGCTGCTGGAATTTGCGCCAGAAATGAAAGCCGACCAGGTTCTGCAGGACAAACTGCGCAGCCTGAAAAACGTCGACATTATTCTGAATGCGCAAACCACGGAAGTGAAAGGCGACGGCAGCAAAGTCGTTGGTCTGGAATATCGAGATCGTGTCAGCGGCGATATTCACAACATCGAACTGGCCGGTATTTTCGTCCAGATTGGTCTGCTGCCGAACACCAACTGGCTCGAAGGCGCAGTCGAACGTAACCGCATGGGCGAGATTATCATTGATGCGAAATGCGAAACCAACGTGAAAGGCGTGTTCGCAGCGGGTGACTGTACGACGGTTCCGTACAAGCAGATCATCATCGCCACTGGCGAAGGTGCCAAAGCCTCTCTGAGTGCTTTTGACTACCTGATTCGCACCAAAACTGCATAAGAAGAAGTAAGATTCACCTGCAATTGCTTAGCCGCCGGGGTCAAACCTGGCGGCTTTTTTATGGCATTAAAAAGCCCCGCCGGGATGGCTCCGGGCAGGGCGGGATACTTATTCTGGCAATTAACGCACAACCAGCACCGGCAGATTGGCGTGGCGGATCACGCTCGAGGCGTTAGAACCTAACAGATGGGTCGAAATCGATGGGTTGCGAGAACCAATAACTACAACATCAGCCCCCAGTTCTTCTGCCAACTCATTGACTTCATCCCGTACGCTACCAAAACGGACATGTTGTTTAATGCGGGAAGGATCGATGGTGAAGTGGCTGACCATCGTTTGCAGACGTTCTTGTGCTTCATGTTGCAGATGCTCTTCAAAACGACGCACATCAGCGGCAAAACGGTGCAGGCTCAGGCTGGCTGACCCGGGTAGTACGTGAAGTAGATGAATAACTCCGTCATCCTGGGCGAGGAATTCAGCGTGGCGAACAGCTTTGTCGCTCAATTCCATTTCAAATACATCAACTGGCATAATGATTGTCTTATACATAACCCTTTCTCCCTGTTAATCATGAACAAATCATTCGCCATGATTATAATATTTATCCCTGATATTTGTCTGGTTCTTTTTCCTTACGAACTGTTTCTGTGATGAATATATTCTCACTGAACACCAGGAATTCTCCCAAAACCTGTGGTACCGCCCGTTTTCCCGCTGTGATAGCTACCCTTAAAGACTGACTCTTTTTTGAACTGTCTCTGGAGGTTGCATGAAAGCATTGACTTATCACGGCCCACATCACGTTCAGGTAGAAAATGTTCCCGATCCGGGCGTTGAACAGGCAGATGATATTATTCTGCGTATTACGGCAACGGCGATCTGTGGCTCTGACCTCCATCTTTATCGAGGCAAAATACCTCAGGTTAAACATGGCGATATTTTTGGTCATGAATTTATGGGGGAAGTAGTTGAAACCGGAAAGGACGTAAAAAATTTGCAAAAAGGCGACCGAGTGGTAATTCCGTTCGTCATTGCTTGTGGCGACTGTTTTTTCTGTCGATTGCAACAATATGCCGCCTGCGAAAATACCAATGCGGGTAAAGGCGCTGCGCTCAATAAAAAACAGATACCAGCTCCAGCGGCATTGTTTGGTTATAGTCACCTGTATGGCGGCGTTCCTGGTGGGCAGGCGGAATATGTCCGCGTCCCTAAAGGGAATGTGGGGCCGTTTAAAGTACCGCCTTTGCTTTCAGATGATAAAGCGCTTTTCCTTTCTGATATTCTGCCAACGGCATGGCAGGCAGCAAAAAATGCGCAGATCCAACAAGGTTCAAGCGTTGCAGTCTATGGTGCTGGTCCTGTGGGATTGTTGACAATCGCCTGTGCACGGTTGCTCGGTGCGGAACAGATTTTTGTTGTTGATCATCATCCCTACCGCTTGCATTTCGCCGCCGACCGCTACGGCGCGATCCCGATTAATTTTGATGAAGACAGCGATCCGGCACAGTCAATTATTGAACAAACGGCAGGTCACCGGGGCGTGGATGCAGTAATAGACGCCGTCGGTTTTGAAGCGAAAGGCAGCACCACGGAAACGGTGCTGACTAACCTGAAACTGGAGGGCAGCAGCGGTAAAGCGTTGCGCCAGTGTATTGCGGCGGTCAGGCGTGGCGGCATTGTTAGCGTACCCGGCGTCTACGCTGGATTTATTCACGGTTTCCTGTTTGGCGACGCCTTTGATAAAGGGTTGACGTTTAAAATGGGACAGACCCACGTTCACGCATGGCTGGGAGAATTATTACCGTTAATTGAGAAAGGATTACTGAAACCAGAAGAAATTGTTACCCACTATATGCCGTTTGAAGAGGCCGCCCGGGGATATGAGATTTTCGAAAAACGTGAAGAGGAGTGCCGTAAGGTGATTCTGGTACCCGGTGCACAAAGCGCAGAGGCGGCGCAGAAGGCGGTTTCAGGTCTGGTGAATGCGATGCCGGGGGGAACAATATGATCGTCAGGAGTGGTTTTCGAGGTAAAGGACAGCCATGACGATAATCGCCGCCATAATC
Organism: Escherichia sp. XD33; assembly: GCF_019375075.1. NCBI lineage: Bacteria > Pseudomonadati > Pseudomonadota > Gammaproteobacteria > Enterobacterales > Enterobacteriaceae > Escherichia > Escherichia sp. XD33. The sequence goes on along the minus strand of NZ_JAENDM010000011.1, from coordinate 85,635 downwards.
AGAAATCCTATCAGGATGTAAAATGCTTCTGCCATGGTTATTCCCACAAACGAAACGGAATAATTTTGCAGCAAAAGTGAACAGTGAGAACCAGGAAAAATTGCTGATTTTGCGTAAAGAGGATGCGAGTGCATCCTCTGGGCAAAGCGAGTTATCGCTTGTGCAGATGGGATTAAAGCAGGTAGTCGCCAGCAGCTTCTGGCTGGTATTCGAGTTCCAGCACTTCAAGGTGGGTTGCAACGCCGCCCGGAAGTTCCCAGTGAATGGAATCGCCAACGCGCAGCCCCAGCAGTGCGGCACCTACCGGAGCCATAACGGAAAGCTGAGTATTGCTATCGGTCATTTTTGCCGGATACACCAGCGTGCGCACACGCACTTCGCCATCGCTAAGATTGCGGAATTTAACCCGGCTGTTCATTGTCACCACGTCGTGTGGCATCTCTTCTGGCGAACACATTTGGGCGCGATCCAACTCTGCGTTTAACGCGTCGGCGATTGGCAAACCAGCATAGGCGGGTTGCTCCAGCAGAATATCGATGCGTTCGGCATCCAGGTCGTTAATGATGATAGTTGGTCTGGACATTTTTACTCCATGTCGTCGGTACTGCGAGTGTCGCAGATAAACATACCCAAAAGAAAACCCTCACCGTCAGGCGGCGAGGGTTTAACTCACATGATGATACTGACTGTTGCTCACTCTTTGAAGTGATTTGCGTCACATTCAGGGAATTCCTCAATGCAGCGCATTATGTATAATTCTTAATCGTCATGGTTATGGAAGACGAATTAGCGTGTTTTGTAAATCAGAGGATTAATAACCCGCTTTATCAATCACAAAGGTTTTGCCACAGTTACCTGGGTGAGGTTGTGGCAAGAATGAGTTTGCAGAAAGCGGAGCGTTGATGGCGTCAGCTTTGATCGAGATCTGAATTTCAGTCAAATACGCAGGGTTACCCTGGCACGTTAGCTTAACTGCTTTCACGTTCTCTTTTCCCCAGCTTTTGGCAAAGGCGGCGTCAAAGTCACGGCGGCTCACTGTTTTACCGTAATTATCCGCAAGGAATTTTCCGGCTTCGCTCTCTTTAATTTCTTGATTCAGGCGTACCATAGTACCGAAGTATGCGTCCGGATCAAAACCAAAGCAGGCACCGTGTTTGGCATATTCGTAGCGTTCCAGGCAGGAACGTCCGCCAGCTCCTGGCATGACTTCACTTAGTTTAGCGGCCGTTTCCAGTGATAATCCGGTTTCCGGCGATGAACACATCCGGCTGGCGCGCGCTTCTGGTAGATTCGGGATTGGGCGAGTAGCGCAACCGAAGCGCATCCAGCGGCGTTCATCAACACCACGGGCAGCGACCGATTTAGGCAATCCTGGCCACAGACCATGTACGGTCAGAAAATCAGCTTTGTTGGTCGTTTCGGTTTGCAGGCGACATTCATCTCGTTCGTTACGATTTCGATCGTGTTGACTCTGGCAAAATCCGGTTTGCCAGGAGAGGGCCAGGACATAGCGATCAAAATCGCCATACTGTTTTGCCTGCAACGCTACGGCGTTGGCAGAAGAGAAGGGAAGCAGAGAAACCGCGAGCAACGCGGCGTTACGCCAGAATGCTTTCATAATGGGTGTGGAACTCATACATACACTGAATACTATCTATTAAATCATAAAAAAGCCCGCCAGGTGGGCTTACCTGGCGGGCGTGATGATTTATTCAGCGTTTGGCGAACGTATTAGTTCCACATGGCGAGAATCGGCCAGCCAACCAACAGCAACATAGAGATGTAAATCACCCCGAAGATTGCGCCAAGACGCCAGTAATCTTTTGATTTCACATAGCCACAGCCGTAAATAATCACCCCAGGACCGGTTGCATACGGCGTCAGACAGCCCATGATACCGATAGACAGCACCAGCAGGATACACAGTTGTTCCATTGGTACGCCCGGAATACCTTTACCGACGGCCAGAATAACCGGCAGCATGGTTGCGGTGTGCGCAGACAGGCTGGCAAACAGGTAGTGTGCAAAGTAGAACACCAGAACCAGTACAATCACCGTTGCGTTTGGTGAGAATCCTTCCAGGTGCGTACTCATGGTACCGGCGAACCAGTCAATAAAACCAGAACGAGTCAGGCCGTTAGCCATCACAACCAGAGTTGCCAGGTTGACCAGCGTGTTCCATGCGCTGTTATAGCGGGTAATGTCTTTCCACGGCACAACGTGCAGAGCCAGCATTAGCGAAACTGCCAGCAGACCAACCGCAGTAGCATTAATGACTTCACTGCCAAATACCCACAAACCTAAGCTGAGCAATACAAGGCCAATCAGCGTCCACTCTCTGCGTGTCAGCGCACCCATGGTTTTTAGTTCATCACCCGCCCAGGTTGCCACTTCTTCACTGTGTGTGATTTCCGGTTTGTACAGCACGTAGGAAAGCCACGGCGCAATGATAAGCAAGATAACCCCAACCGGCAGGAAGCAGAGGAACCACTGCAACCAGCTAATCTGGATACCGGCAATTTTGCTGACGAACTCCAGACCCAGCACGTTTGGTGCCGCACCGGTGACAAACATGGACGAACTCAGACTGGTACTAATGACCATCATCCACATCAAATAGCCGCCAATACGACGCGCGGACGGATCGTTGGGGAATGATTTAAACAGCGGCGGCAGGTTTTTAATGACCGGAAAAACCGTACCCCCGGTACGCGCGGTGTTGGACGGTGTAAACGGTGCCAGCAGAATGTCGATAATGACAATCGCATAACCCAACGTCAGCGTGCGTTTGCCCATGAATTTCACCAGGAAAAGGGCAATGCGACGACCTAACCCGGAAACTTCATACCCTAATGCAAAAATAAATGCGCCAAATACCAGCCATACCGTGGTGCTGGAAAAACCAGCCAGACCCCATTTCAGCGCCTGTTTTTGCGCATTAAACGCTGGGTCAGCTAATTCTTTGGCATCAAAGAGCAGGTAATTACTGCCAATAACGCAAATAGTAACCGCAATAAAACTGATCGCTGTTGCCGGAATTGGCTCGAGGATCATGCCGACAATCATTGCCACAAACACAGCGAAGTAATGCCATGCCTGTGGTGGCATACCGTCGGGGACAGGGATAAGAAACATGACACCCATCACCACCAGTGGGGCCAATAGTTTCCATATATTATCTTTTGCTAAAGACATACGGGTTCTCCGAAAATTAATATTTCCAAATTTATCAAGTGCTTAAATAATTAAATCTGTGCTAAAAACCAGGTAAGGATCAGCAGGTCGGCACTGCCGCCTGGACTGAGATTTCGTTCGATACACTCCCTGTCGAACTGCCGGAGATAATCGAGATCGGCGGGGGTTCGAATGCCCCCTTTTTGCAATAATGTTTGCGCCTCGCGCTGTAGCCAGCGCAGGCCCCCCTCGCCACCGCGCGATGCAACGTTGGTATCGCCGTTGATCGCCATCAGTAGGAGCAAGGTATCGAGCAATGCCAGTTCAGGATCTAACCCCTGATCCAGCAGAGTGAGGTAATGCGGCAGGGCGTGGTTGAGCACTAGTGGATAACCCGCTTCGGCTTCACCGCGTGCGCCGGTAAGGCCAAGCTGCTGGTACAACCGTTGACCTGCCGTCAGTTGTGAATTATTGGTACGCAGTTCGCGATCGGTCAGGCCACGGCAGAAACTTGCCGCCGTAGAACAAACGGTTGTTGGCGTTACCGGCTGGTTGAGCTGAAGCAAACGGCCAATTGCCGCACATAGCAGCCCTAAAGAAAAAATGCTGCCTTTATGCGTGTTTACGCCCGCAGTGGCGCGGAACATATCACCTTCGCAAGCCATACCAATTGGGCGTAATCCGTGGAGTACCGCTTCTGGTGCCATTTCTGCACTACAGGCACCAAATTCAATGAAACGGGGTAACCAGCCCTGAATCGCCAGCGCGCTGCGGTGGAAATCTTCCAGCGCCATATCTTTGTGCGCACCGCAGTTAATGCGATCCACAAGGCCTGGTTTCGGTGACAGATTGACTTCAGTCAGCATGGCGCGCCAGCCCAGCAGGGCGTACTCATCGATTAATGACGTCGCAAGCTTTGTGGTTTTAGTTGACGTTGCAGGCATCGACATCGTTCAGCAGCTCCTCCATGCGGTTGAGTAAATCGGTCAGTTGATGGGTTTTTCCACGCGCACAAACAGCTGCGCTTTGCTCGCACAACAGGCAGCGGCGAGGCGGCAGTGAATAGTCGCGGCGGGAGAGAATTTCGCCTTCGGGCGTCAGGACATCGATATCCCATAACCGCCCGAGAGGATGACTATGTTCAAGCTCAATGGTGGCGAGCTTGAGGTCGCGAGCCGGGGCGGCAATGCTCAACATGCCCTCCGGCCCGCTGGCGGAAACCAGTGCAGCCTGCTCCTGAATTTGCCAGCCCTGCTTTGTGGCTAAGGCACGCAAGGCTGTCACGCCATGATTAAAAATTCGGCGTGTGACCTCGCTGTCTTTAATCGGCCCAGGCGCAACCACGGTAAAGGAGACCAGTGGAACAGGATGGCGCTTGAGCCAGGCGTGTTGCCGTGCTTGCCTTTCATCCCGGCTGACGAGCAGCTCGGGAATTGACACCGCATGGTGGCTGGCGAGTTCAGGAAGCAGGTGCATGGCTTATTCCTTCACCTGATGCACAACATCGATCACCGAGCCATCGCGGTAACGCACAACGGCAACGACGCGGTCGGTGAATTCAATCGGCTGTGGTTCACCGGTCAGCAGACGCGCACGTTCGCGCAGCCACTCAATGGAAACCACTTTAATGCCCGCTTCCTGCAGACGTTCTGCCAGTTCCGGACGTGCCGGGTTAACTGCGATACCGTGGTCTGTGACCAGAATATCGACACTGGAGCCTGGGGTGATGCAGGTCAGCACGTTATCCACCAGAGTCGGAATACGACCGCGTACCAGCGGCGCGACGATGATGGAAAGCGCAGAGGCAATCGCGGTATCGCAGTGACCACCGGAAGCACCACGCAGTACGCCGTCAGAGCCGGTCAGCACGTTAACGTTGAACTGGGTGTCAATTTCCAGCGCGCTCAGTACCACCACGTCGAGACGATCAACCGATGCGCCTTTCGAACCCCAGTTAGCGTACTGGTTGGCGCTGATTTCGATGTGATTGGGGTTACGGGCCAGCGATTGCGCAGCATGGCTGTCAAAGCTCTGCACATCCAGCAGTTTGCGGATCAGACCTTTTTCGTGCAGGTCAACCATCGTCGCGGTAATACCGCCAAGGGCGAAGTCGGCGCGAATATCGCGGCTACGCATTTTGTCTTCCAGGAAACGGGTTACCGCCAGCGATGCGCCGCCGGTGCCGGTTTGCATGGAGAAACCTTCTTTGAAGTAGCCAGAGTTGACAATCACATCCGCAGCGCTACGGGCAATAAGCAGTTCGCGCGGGTTAGTGGTCATACGGGTCGCGCCAGCGCCGATTTTTGCAGCATCGCCAACGCGGTCAACTTTGACGATCAAATCAACCTGATCTTGCTCAATGCTTGCCGGATTATGCGGATAAGGCAGCAGTTCTTCGGTAAGCATCACGACCTGTTTTGCGTTGTCGGCATCAACCATTGCATAGCCGAGGGAGCCGCAGCAGGCTTTACCGGTGTAGCCGTTGGCATTACCGAATTCATCACAGGACGGGACGCCGAGGAAAGCCACGTCGATATTCAGTTCGCCGCTCTGTACCAGATGCACACGTCCGCCGTGAGAGTGGATCTGCACCGGTTCTGCCAGCAGACCACGGGAGATCTCTTCCGCCAGTGGACCACGCAGGCCGGAGGTATAAATGCGGGTAACCACGCCCTGGCGAATGTGTTCTACCAGCGGCGCATGGCAATCACTCAGGGAGCTGGACGCCAGGGTCAGGTTTTTAAAGCCCATCTTCGCGATGACGTCCATCACCATATTGACGGTCAGGTCACCGCCACGGAAAGCGTGATGGAAGGAAACCGTCATGCCGTCCTGTAAACCAGAGCGACGAATCGCTTCTTCCAGGTTGGCGCACAGTTTGCGATCGCGCGCTTTTTCAGCCTGATAGGTTTGTTTCGGCGAGTTCTGGAAAGCGGCAAGATCGCATTCAGCGCGACGATTCCAGGCCGCTACCCGTTCTTGTCGTTGAGATTGTTCAATTTTCTGCGTCATTTTGATTGCCTTATTCTTCGCGGATGCCGGAAAGTTCTGCACGGGAGAGCACCAGACGGGCGCGATCGATAACCGGACCGTCCACCATCTTGCCGTTCAGGGAAACCACGCCGAGGCCTTCGCGAGCGGCGGCTTCAGCGGCTTCTACGACGCGGCGGGCGTGATCCACTTCTTTCTGGGTCGGTGCGTAGAGGTTGTGCAGCAGATCAATCTGACGCGGGTTGATCAGCGATTTGCCGTCAAAGCCCAGCTGTTTGATGTGGGCGGCTTCTTGCAGGAATCCAGCTTCGTTGTTAGCGTCGGAATAGACGGTATCGAACGCCTGAATACCCGCAGAGCGCGCGGCCTGCAAAATGGAACAGCGTGCGAACAGCAGTTCAGTTCCTTCCGGGGAGCGTTCTGTACGCAGGTTGCGCACATAGTCTTCTGCACCGAGGGCGATACCGATCAAACGCTCGGAAGCGTGAGCGATTTCCACTGCGCGGGTAATGCCCAGCGGAGATTCAATCGCCGCCAGCAGGCCGGTGCTGCCGGGTTCACGACCACAGGCTTTTTCGATACGCAGGATCTCTTTTTCAATATCCAGAACATCCTGAGCGGTATCGGTTTTCGGCAGACGCACAACGTCCGCACCACCGCGAACGACGGCTTCCAGGTCGTTAACACCCCATTCGGAATCCAGCGCGTTGACACGCACAATGGTTTCAATATCGCGATACAGCGGATGTTGCAGCGCGTGATAAACCATGCGGCGGGCGGTGTCTTTTTCACGTAATGCCACGGAGTCTTCGAGGTCAAACATCAGGGCATCAGCCGGGTAGATGAAGGAGTTGCTGACCATCGCGGCATTGGCACCAGGCACAAACAACATGCTGCGGCGGGTGCGAGTTTTACGTTGTTGCAGCGAAGCGGAAATCATTGGCAATCCTCCCATGGCAGAGCCGGGATACCGCTGGCGCGTGCCAGCAGGGCTTCCAGTCGTGCACGTAAAATGCAGTCCAGTGCGCCTTTGTCATCGACATTCAGCTGTACGCCGCGCACGTTGTAGCGGGCGAGAACGTCCAGAATGGTGGTGCGAATTGCATCGCCAAACTGTTTCTCAACGCTGCTATTGATTTGCAGGTCGATATCCTGCGTATCGAGTGGGGCGATGCGTATCATCACATCCCCAGACTCAAGGGTGCCTGCAACGGCGGGCTGGTTTATTTTCATTTTTCACCTGTTTCTCATGCGGGGGTCTTTTGACGAGCTGCCGCGTCCTGGCGGGAGTGCTCAAGCAGGTTCTGCAAATAATGCAGCGTGACTGCAGGGACCAGCGGCGCGATAGCCGTGAGATCGTTTTTCGCCAGCAGTTGACGTACCCGGGAAGCGGATATCGGCATCTCCTGGTAACGCAGCCGCTCAATTTCAACCAGTTCGATGGGCGGTGCGGAGATAGTCGGCGTTTCCAGCCAGTAGCGCATATCCTGGTTGTACTGGGCGGTAACGCGACAAAAGGGTTCAGTACCGACAAAGCGGTGAGTTACACCCAGCGCGGGAGCGAGGTACTGACGGAAAATCTTCAGATCAATTTCGGTGTAACAATGGTTAATGACGCTCTGTTCTTTAATGAAGTAGCAAGGGAACGTAGCGCGGGAGATGATGTATTCGGAGCCGCGATGCACAGTCAGGCGTGGAATATCGGCGGTGCCTTTTAACACCAGATCCAACCGGTCTTCATAGGGGAAGCGTGAAGAATCTTCTTTGACTAAAAACAGATGCAACCAGTCGCACTGTGCCGCAGCTTGTTGAATCAGATAACGGTGACCATTCGTGAAGGGATTGGCGTTCATCACAATGCAGCCAATCTTGTTCCCTGGATGACGAAATTTTTTCAGCGATTCGGCATAGCGTTTCAGTCGCGTGGCGCTGTTTTCCATCAGCACCATCACGCCGGGTACGCTGGTCAGCGTGGAAAAACCGCACTGGCGGAACAGCGCCTCGTATTCGGTTTTGGTATAAATAAACAGATGCGTGCTGTGCCGCTCATAGGCGAGGTTTATCAGTTCAGTGGCTAATGTCAGCGCCAGTCCTTCACCGCGAACGGATTCACTGATAGCAACGCATTTAATAATATTTCCGGCAATTCCACCGCACGCGATAAGCTTTTCATCGCGGGTTACGGTAATAAATACTTCGACTGTGGTGTCAACGCTCAAATCATTTTCATGCAGGAATTGGGCGATTTCCGCCATTTTTTTATTTTCTGAACGTTTTACGCGGGTGAAAATATCATTGCCGAACATAATAAATAGTATCCTGAAGGTGCATGTTGTTATCGATTTGCAACGAATGTTGTTCAATGTTGCAAACTGATAACCTTTTATTTTCACTTGGGAGAAAGGGGGGTGATCGAGGTATATCTTTTTCTCCTTTCGCTATACATCCTAAGGAGTATTGCAGCGTGAAATTTTGATTTATTTCACATAGAGTTAGTGGTTTTTTATTTATTTAATGGTTTTAAGTTTTTTAATTAATGTAATTACGAAATGACCTGCAGGTTTAAGTGATTTAATTGATTTAATGAATAAAATTTGCCACGATCATAATTAATATCTATGTATTTTGATTCAACATTTTAATTACATCCGTCAAAGAGGCTCGGGACAACCCGCAAGGAAAACAATGTTGCAGCTTAACGAGAATAAACAGTTTGCATTTTTCCAAAGACTGGCATTTCCGCTGCGTATCTTTTTGCTGATTCTGGTGTTCTCAATATTTGTCATTGCAGCCCTGGCGCAATATTTTACGGCCAGTTTTGAGGACTATTTAACGCTTCATGTACGCGACATGGCAATGAATCAGGCGAAAATTATTGCCTCCAATGACAGTGTCATCTCTGCGGTGAAAACGCGTGACTACAAACGGCTGGCGACCATCGCTAACAAATTACAAAGAGATACCGATTTTGATTATGTGGTGATTGGGGACCGGCACTCGATCCGCCTTTACCATCCTAATCCGGAGAAAATTGGTTATCCTATGCAGTTCACCAAACAGGGCGCGCTGGAGAAAGGGGAGAGCTACTTCATTACCGGGAAAGGGTCAATGGGGATGGCGATGCGCGCCAAAACGCCAATCTTTGATGACGATGGAAAAGTCATCGGCGTGGTGTCGATTGGCTACCTGGTGAGTAAAATCGATAGCTGGCGGGCTGAGTTTTTATTACCGATGGCAGGCGTGTTTGTCGTGCTGTTAGGGATTCTGATGTTGCTGTCGTGGTTCCTGGCAGCGCATATCCGTCGGCAGATGATGGGCATGGAGCCAAAGCAAATCGCACGCGTGGTCCGTCAGCAAGAGGCGCTGTTTAGTTCGGTTTATGAAGGGCTGATTGCGGTGGATCCGCATGGTTACATTACCGCCATCAATCGTAACGCAAGAAAGATGCTGGGGCTGAGTTCCCCCGGACGGCAATGGTTGGGTAAACCCATTGTTGAAGTGGTCAGGCCCGCCGATTTCTTTACCGAACAGATTGATGAAAAACGTCAGGATGTGGTGGCGAACTTTAACGGTCTGAGCGTTATTGCCAACCGGGAAGCTATTCGTTCAGGTGATGATTTGCTGGGGGCCATTATCAGCTTTCGTAGTAAAGACGAAATTTCCACCCTCAATGCGCAACTGACGCAAATAAAACAATACGTTGAGAGCCTTCGTACATTGCGACACGAGCATCTCAATTGGATGTCGACGCTCAATGGTCTGTTGCAGATGAAAGAGTATGATCGCGTGCTGGCGATGGTGCAGGGGGAGTCTCAGGCCCAGCAACAGCTTATTGACAGCCTGCGCGAGGCGTTTGCCGATCGCCAGGTGGCGGGGCTGCTTTTTGGTAAAGTGCAGCGCGCCCGGGAACTGGGGCTAAAAATGATCATTGTCCCCGGTAGCCAGCTTTCGCAACTGCCGCCAGGACTGGATAGCACCGAGTTTGCAGCCATTGTGGGCAATTTACTTGATAACGCCTTCGAAGCCAGCCTGCGTAGCGATGAAGGAAACAAGATCGTTGAATTATTCCTCAGCGATGAAGGCGATGATGTGGTGATTGAAGTCGCCGATCAGGGCTGCGGCGTTCCAGAGTCTCTACGAGACAAAATATTTGAGCAGGGGGTCAGTACGCGTGCTGACGAGCCCGGTGAACATGGCATTGGGTTGTACTTGATTGCCAGCTACGTAACGCGCTGCGGTGGTGTTATCACTCTCGAAGATAATGATCCCTGCGGTACCTTGTTTTCAATCTATATTCCGAAAGTGAAACCTAATGACAGCTCCATTAACCCTATTGATCGTTGAGGACGAAACGCCGCTGGCAGAGATGCATGCGGAATATATTCGTCACATTCCCGGATTCAGTCAGATATTACTGGCGGGAAACCTGGCGCAGGCCCGAATGATGATCGAGCGTTTTAAGCCGGGGCTAATCTTGCTCGATAACTATCTTCCTGACGGCAGAGGGATTAATTTATTGCATGAACTGGTGCAGGCGCATTATCCCGGCGACGTGGTGTTTACCACTGCAGCCAGCGATATGGAAACGGTGTCTGAAGCCGTACGTTGTGGTGTATTTGATTATCTCATTAAGCCCATTGCCTATGAACGGCTGGGGCAAACGCTAACCCGTTTCCGCCAGCGTAAACATATGCTGGAAAGTATTGATAGCGCCAGCCAGAAGCAAATTGATGAGATGTTTAATGCCTATGCTCGCGGTGAACCTAAAGACGAACTGCCGACCGGCATTGATCCCTTGACGCTAAACGCGGTGCGAAAACTGTTTAAAGAGCCTGGTGTGCAACATACGGCAGAAACGGTGGCGCAGGCACTGACCATCAGTCGCACCACTGCCAGGCGTTATCTTGAATATTGCGCCAGCCGCCATCTGATTATTGCTGAAATTGTTCACGGCAAAGTTGGCAGACCACAACGCATATACCACAGTGGGTGACATGATAAAGCCGGAGGAAACTTGCCTCCGGCATTACTATTTACTTGCCTGTGACCGCTGCTGCCGTTCCTGGCACCATCAGCTCTGTAGCAACGATAACAATCACTAGCCCAACAAGCACCGGCACCGAGGTGCGTTTTACGACTTCAAATGGTGAGATTTTCGCCATCCCGGCAACCGCAACGACTACGCCAGAAACGGGTGATAGGGTACGACCCAGGTTTGACGCCTGCAGCATCGGGATAGTCAAATACGCCGGGTTAATGCCGGAAGAGTGCGCCAGTTTCGGGATCATCTCAACAAACGCATAAAACGGCGCATTGCCTGAACCGGTCGTGACTGCCGCCAGCATGGTCAGAATCACCAATACCAGCATCAGGATGATACTCGCCGAACCAAACGAGGTAGCGATAGAAATCAGACTTTGAATAAAGCCGATGGTGCTAAGCCCCTGAGCGAATACCCCAGCGGCAACCAGCAGCATCACCACGTTAGCAAACGCATCTGCCATCCCGCGATAAGCCACTTCCAGACCAGAGAAAACTTTCTGGGTATTAAAGCTGCGGAGGAACTCCAGAATGGAGGCAATCAGCATACAAATCACCAGAATAGTGATGATGTGTAATTGCGGACCCCATTTACCGTCAAAAATCAGTACACCGATGATCGGCGTGAACGGCAAAATGGCATAAAACGCAGGAGCAGTGGTGGTGATTTCACTGACATCTAACATTTCATGAGAGATGTGCTCTTTTTTATCCAGATAACGTTGCCAGAAGAAGTGGGCGATCGCCATGCCGATAATTGCAGCAATTGAGATAGGCAGCGTCGTTTTGAAGGCGAAGTCAATCAGCGACATTTCGGAAGCTTGCGCCGCCAGCACCACATCCCCTGAAGTCGGTGCGAGAATAATCGCCGCCGGGGAGGCACAAATGGCAGCAGCTGCGCCACGACTGATACCAACGTTTACCATCACCGGAAATAGGGTTGCCATCAGCAAAACACCCAGACCGGTTGCGGAAGAGACGGCCAGAGACATCAGACAGGCGACAAAATAGGCGGCAATCATCAGCAGGTAAGGGGAGTTAATATACTGCAATGGTTTTGACGCCAGCTTGACCACCATATCATTCGCGCCGATATGGGTCATGTAAGCGGCAAATCCACACAGCATCATAATCATCATGCCGAGGTCGCCGCCGCGGCTCATTAGTAATATTTTAACGTATTCAACGATATCCGTGGCGCTGTAGCCTGTTGAAGCCTGGCTGGACGGTAACACTTTGTGCCCCATAATGGCACTGATAATCAGCAATAACAGGCCACCGACAAATAACACACCAGTGGCGGAATACCCTTTAATGATGTAGCGAGCTACACCCACAATAACCACAACCCCAATAAGGAGTTCAATGAATGTCAGCATAATTTTTCCTGTCTCCAGGCCCCAAAGTAAATAATAAAAAATTCCTAAAGCTTAAGGAAAAAATATGCCCAATAAATTGTCGATGAATGCTGATTAAAATCAAGAAAAACTGCCATTAAGACATTGAAGTTGCTGTTTTTATACATAGATAACAAAACGCATATTTAGCGGTTGGCAATTATCACATAATAATGTGTGCAAATTGATGGTGGATTGATGCAAATTTGTTAATTGCAATGGTGTTAGCTGCGGCTGTGCGCTCAAAAAATAATCTAATATGAGCACAGGTTGACGATATATTATATACTTCGTTAAGATGATTGTTGTATCTCGTTAAAAAATAAAATAATTTTTCCTTGATTGCATTTTGTCATCAAAAAAGACTTGGTTTTTCTTTTTTGACTATTCCCATCGCAGAAAACGACGCATCATCTTTAATCGATGCGCGGAAATATTTAACTTGAACAAGCGGAAATAAATGAGCAGCTATTCAGATTATTCTTTATGTTGGGTCTATTAAGGTTATGTTAATTGTAGCTTTGCTATGCTAGTAGTAGATTTTTGATAAATGTTTTATGGTCACAAATGAACGTGAGTAAATATGTCGCTATCTTTTCCTTTGTTTTTATTCAGTTAATCAGCGTTGGTAAAGTTTTTGCTAACGCAGATGAGTGGATGACAACGTTTAGAGAAAATATTGCACAAACCTGGCAACAGCCTGAACATTATGATTTATATATTCCTGCCATCACCTGGCATGCACGTTTCGCTTACGACAAAGAAAAAACCGATCGCTATAACGAGCGACCGTGGGGTGGCGGTTTTGGCCTGTCGCGTTGGGATGAAAAAGGAAACTGGCATGGCCTGTATGCCATGGCATTTAAGGACTCGTGGAACAAATGGGAACCGATTGCCGGATACGGATGGGAAAGTACCTGGCGACCGCTGGCGGATGAAAATTTTCATTTAGGTCTGGGATTCACCGCTGGCGTAACGGCACGCGATAACTGGAATTACATCCCTCTCCCGGTTCTACTGCCATTGGCCTCCGTGGGTTATGGCCCAGTGACTTTTCAGATGACCTACATTCCGGGTACCTACAACAATGGCAATGTGTACTTTGCCTGGATGCGCTTTCAGTTTTGAGACAAATGAAGTTTTAGTAACTTCTTTAAAATCAATAGCTAAAATAAGTAACATCAAAAATAACGCGACTTTTATCACTTTTTAGTAAAGTTACACTGGACAAAGCGTACCACAATTGGTGTACTGGTAACCGACACAGCATTTGTGTCTATTTTTCATGTAAAGGTAATTTTGATGTCTAAGATTAAAGGTAACGTTAAGTGGTTTAATGAGTCCAAAGGATTCGGTTTCATTACTCCGGAAGACGGCAGCAAAGACGTGTTCGTACACTTCTCTGCAATCCAGACTAATGGTTTTAAAACTCTTGCTGAAGGTCAGCGCGTAGAGTTCGAAATCACTAACGGTGCCAAAGGCCCTTCTGCTGCAAACGTAATCGCTCTGTAAGATACGTCAGCAAGAATTCAAAACCCGCTTAATCAGCGGGTTTTTTTTGGTCTTTAGTGTGCGGTTGAGGCCGAAAACAGCCAGAATGCCAGTGCGGTCATGGCAAAAGACCCCAGAAGGTTGACGAAAACGTTCAGTAATGCCCAGCCAAAGCGGCCCTCTTGTAACAAAAACACCACTTCTGCCGAAAATGTTGAGAAGGTTGTTAGACCGCCACAAAATCCGGTGGTGATTAATACTTTCCACACTGGATCAATGTTCGTCATCCTGCTGAACCATGCGAATCCCATTCCTATGATGAATGCCCCAATCAGGTTTGCTGTCAGCGTCCCCAACGGAATCGCCTGATGCAGTGGGTTAAATCGCATACTTAACAGCCATCTCGCCACGCTTCCCGTACCACCGCCAATAAAAACTGCTAAAAGAAGTTGTAACACTGCAAAATCCTGCTATTTGATTTGTATGAGTGATAAGTGTAACGCCGAATAATCGTCGTTGGCGAATTTTACGACTCTGACAGGAGGTGGCAATGCTGGTTGCCGCAGGACAGTTTGCTGTTACATCTGTGTGGGAAAAGAACGCTGAGATTTGTGCCTCGTTGATGGCGCAGGCGGCGGAAAACGACGTATCGCTGTTTGTCCTGCCGGAAGCATTGCTGGCGCGCGATGATCATGATGCAGATCTATCGGTTAAATCAGCACAGCTGCTGGAAGGCGAATTCCTCGGACGTTTACGGCGAGAAAGTAAACGTAACATGATGACGACAATTCTGACGATTCATGTTCCTTCAACGCCGAGGCGCGCATGGAATATGCTGGTGGCACTTCAGGCAGGAAACATCGTCGCCCGTTATGCCAAACTGCATCTCTATGATGCATTTGCCATTCAGGAATCACGCCGTGTTGATGCTGGTAATGAAATCGCTCCGTTACTGGAGGTGGAAGGGATGAAGGTCGGTCTGATGACCTGTTATGACTTACGCTTTCCAGAGCTGGCGCTGGCACAGGCATTACAGGGAGCTGAAATCCTGGTACTTCCTGCCGCCTGGGTTCGCGGGCCGCTCAAAGAGCATCACTGGTCAACGTTGCTTGCCGCTCGTGCGCTGGATACCACCTGTTATATGGTGGCGGCGGGGGAGTGCGGGAACAAAAATATCGGTCAAAGCCGGATTATAGATCCCTTTGGCGTCACCATTGCGGCAGCGTCAGAAATGCCTGCACTCATTATGGCGGAAGTGACGCCCGAACGTGTGCGTCAGGTGCGCGCGCAACTGCCCGTCTTAAACAACCGTCGCTTTGCGCCGCCGCAATTATTATGATGTTTTTTTACTCGGCGCTTGATTCACCTTGTTACAGATTGCTATTGTGTGCGCGCGTCGAATGACCGTTAATATTCTCTGGTTTTTAAGGCGCGTTCTGTTGCCGGTTATATGTCAAGAAGGTATCTATGGGTGAGATTAGTATTACCAAACTGCTGGTAGTTGCGGCGCTGGTCGTTCTGCTGTTTGGGACTAAGAAGTTACGTACGCTGGGCGGAGACCTTGGAGCGGCCATTAAAGGGTTCAAGAAGGCGATGAATGATGACGATGCTGCGGCGAAAAAAGGCGCAGACGTTGATCTTCAGGCTGAAAAGCTCTCTCATAAAGAGTGACGTGGCGAGCAGGACGCTCCCTCAATATCTTGTTCGATACAAAAAACCCGCTTCAAAAAGCGGGTTTTTTATCAGACAGATGTAAGTAATTATTACAGGATTACTTAACTTCCATCCCTTTCGCCTGCAAATCGGCGTGGTAAGAAGAGCGGACAAACGGACCGCATGCAGCATGGGTAAAGCCCATCGCCAGCGCTTCGGCTTTCATTTCGTCGAACTCATCCGGGCTAACGTAACGTTGAACCGGCAGGTGATGGCGGCTTGGCTGCAAATATTGCCCCAGCGTTAACATCGTCACACCATGACGGCGCAGGTCGCGCATTACCTCAATAATTTCTTCATTGGTTTCACCCAGTCCCACCATCAGACCAGACTTGGTCGGGATTTCCGGATGCGCTTCTTTAAAGCGTTCCAGCAGCTTCAGCGACCAGTTGTAATCTGCACCAGGCCGTACCTGACGGTAAATACGCGGTACGTTTTCTAGGTTATGGTTGAACACATCTGGTGGCGTTGCAGTCAGAATATCCAGAGCACGATCCATACGACCACGGAAATCCGGCACCAGAGTTTCAATTTTGATTTGCGGGCTTTTTTCCCGAATGGCAGTAATGCAATCCGCAAAGTGCTGGGCACCGCCATCGCGCAGGTCATCACGGTCAACGGAGGTGATAACCACATAACGCAGCGCCATATCGGCAATGGTCTGCGCCAGTTTCACTGGTTCATTGGCATCAGGAGCTACCGGGCGACCGTGGGCAACATCACAGAACGGACAACGGCGGGTACAAATAGCGCCGAGGATCATAAACGTTGCTGTGCCGTGGTTGAAGCATTCCGCCAGGTTAGGGCAGGAGGCTTCCTCGCAGACAGAATGCAGGCCATTTTTGCGCATTGCGGCTTTGATGCCCTGGATACGTGTAGAGTCCGCTGGAAGCTTGATTTTCATCCATTCCGGCTTGCGCAGCAGGGCTTCGCGCTCTGTTGCCACGTTTTTAACCGGGATAAGGGCCATCTTATCGGCATCGCGGTATTTAACACCGCGTTCCATCACAATGGGTTTACTCATAGCGTGCGTGTTCCAGTTGCGAATTACGAAGGAAAGCGTTTCAATTCAATAGATTGTTGTAATTATCAACTATTTTTGAATTAACGACTGGCAGTATATCATTGAAACGGACCTGAAAGCAGCCAAAGCGGTCGCGAAAATGTAAAATTGTTGTTGGATTGTGCCATTTTATCGTTCTGCGCTGTGATCTGGCTGTAACAATACTTTTTCAAAATGCATTACGGATAACATCTATTACTCCGTGCAGGATGGGATCACGCAGGCTGAATTTGTTGTAGTGGATAGAGAAATCTATTTGCTCCTCATTTAAGGACGGAAAAGGCAGTTTTTCCAGCGGCCAGCAGCGGCTAAACAGGTTATAAAAACGGCTGGGAATAATCGCTAACATGTCACTGTTGGCAACCAGTGCAGCGATTGTCAAAATGTTGTAGCTGGTGAAATTGATTTGCCGGTCCGGAAACATTTCTTGAACTCTCTGCCGCAGACCGCTGAAATTTTGCTCTTCCGGTAACAGAAGTACATGCGCAGCGTTGTCGATAGTCTCTCTGTCATCTTCTAAAGAGAGTAGTGGATTTCCCTCGCGGCAAATTAACACCATATTGTCGGTGAACAGAACATGATGTTGCACCGTACGATTGGTGCAAAACATGTTATCGATGATGAGATCGGTTTGAAACTGACTGAGTTGGTTTTCCGCGTCGCTGATGGGCGGGTTGCGCAGTAAAAGCTGCGGATAGTGAGTTTTAATCGCCCGATAGATGACAGGAAGGACCAGGGCTCCGACCGAGGGAGTGGTCGCAATAGTTATCGTTCGTTGCTTATCATAGCTTCCTTCGATATCCAGCGCGCCAAGAATGGACTCAAGGCCCTGACTGATATACTCATGTAGATGCATCGCAAATGCGGTAGGAGTGACACCCTGGCCTTTGCGAATAAACAATGGGTCAGGGAATATAACGCGCAGTTTCTGAATAGACTGACTGATTGCCGAGGGGGTCAGATTAAGCACTTTCGCTGCATTAACGATCCCTTTATGTACATATACAGCTTCAAAAATAGTCAGAAGGTTAAGTTCAATATTTCGTAAGGTTGTAAATATTTGTGGTTTACCTTCTGACGACTTTCTGCTTAAACAGGGTTCAATTTGATTATTACTATCCACGCACTTACTCCAATTTTATTCATGGAAAAATAATATTTAAAAAATTACAATAATCTTATGTCTAATTGGAACGGAACGCTTTTGCTCACCATAATCAACTATTTCAATAGGTTAATCAATGGGGTGAGTTACGGAGCAAGGCGTGGCACCGCATTTCTGCAAGTGATAAAGAAAATATACAAACGCGAAGGAGATGTAAAGCATTAGCAGGTATTATGAGTAATGACCCAGTGTAAATTGGGCCATTGAGGTATGCAATTAAGCGGTAATATATTCGAAGTCAGGATTGTTTAGTAGCGCTAAAATATTTTCCAGTAAACGTGGTGCAATATTATTAGTCGTCGCTTCGGGTTTCCATTGTGATATTTTAGCCATTTCCATTCCGGCATACCCACAAGGATTAATACGTAAAAATGGTGAAAGATCCATATTGACGTTTAATGCCAGACCGTGGAATGAACAACCGCGTCGAATACGTAAACCCAGTGAGCAAATTTTCTTTTCCCCGACATAGACACCAGGCGCGTCAGCCCGAGGATGCGCTTCTATACCCAGTTCAGCCAGGGTATTCACCACTGTTTGCTCAAGCAAGGTCACCAGTTCACGCACACCGAGTTTACGGCGTTTCAGGTTAAGCAACACATACATCACCTGTTGCCCCGGCCCGTGATAAGTCACCTGCCCACCGCGATCGCTCTGAATCACCGGAATATCACCCGGCATTAAAATGTGCTCCGCCTTTCCTGCCTGCCCTTGGGTGAATACCGGATAGTGCTCGACCAGCCAGATTTCATCAAGGGTACTATCATCGCGGGTATCGGTGAATTCATGCATAGCCTGGGAGATTGGCTCGTAAGGCTGAAGACCGAGCTGGCGGACAAGAATTTTATCCTGATACAAAACGGCATCTCCGTGGAGAATGAGTAAAAGTGGGGGAAAAGTATATCACAGCGAGGAGAGGGGAGTTACCCGACCAGGGGCCGGGTAACGGAGAAGCGAGTTACAGAACCATGCGGACAATATCGATTTTGCCCAGTTCTTCATACAGTGTTTCAACCTGCTCGATATGAGTGGCGTTGATAGTGATAGATACCGAGTGGTAGTTGCCTTTGCTGCTTGGTTTTACCGTTGGGGTGTAGTCACCTGGCGCATGGCGCTGTACCACTTCAACCACCTGATCAACCAGCTCAGGTAACGCCTGCCCCATAACTTTGTAAGTAAAAGGAGTAGGGAATTCAAGCAGTTCGTTAAGTTTGGTTTTCATGTCAGCTCCGGCGTAACGTAATTAAATAGCAACTCCCGCCAGAAGGCGGGAGTTTTTTACTGATGCTTAGTATATGGGGACGGAAATTACACTTTCAAGTGTTCAATTTTTAGCCAAACCAGTGATGGAACATTAATTTAATGTAATCAATGATTTTGCCGAAGAAGTTACCTTCCGGGATTTCTTGCAACACAACCAGCGGGCGTTGCTCGATCGTTTTGCCATCAAGCTGGAAGTTGATAGTTCCGACGACCTGATTCTTTTGCAGCGGCGCATGCAATTCACTGCTGTTCAGCACATAGCTGGCTTTCAGATCTTTCATGCGACCACGCGGAATGGTCAGGTACACGTCTTTATCAACCCCTAACGAAGCGCGATCAGAATCACCAAACCAAACCGGTTCAGAGGCGAACTCTTTACCTACTTTCAGTGGGTTAACGGTTTCAAAGAAACGGAAGCCCCAGGTTAGCAGTTTTTTACTTTCGGCTTCACGGCCTTTAAAAGTACGTCCGCCCATTACCGCAGAAATCAAGCGCATCTGGCCTTCAGTCGCAGAAGCAACAAGGTTGTAACCTGCTTTGTCAGTGTGTCCGGTTTTGATGCCGTCGACATTCAGGCTGTTATCCCATAACAGGCCGTTACGGTTCAGCTGGCGAATACCGTTAAACGTAAATTCTTTTTCTTTATAGATCGAGTATTCATTCGGTACGTCACGGATCAATGCCTGGCCGATCAGCGCCATATCTCGCGCGGAGCTGTACTGACCATCAGCATCCAGACCATGTACCGTCTGGAAGTGGGTATTTTTCAGGCCCAGTGCGTTAACGTAGCTGTTCATCAAGCCAACAAAAGCGTCCTGGCTACCAGCGGCAAAATCGGCCATGGCGACACAAGCATCGTTACCCGATTGCAGGTTAATACCGCGGATCAGCTGAGAAACCGGAACCTGCATGCCCGGTTTGAGGAACATCAGCGAAGAACCTTTAAACACCGGGTTACCGGTGGCCCATGCGTCGTTGCCGATAGTGACTAAATCAGTTTCTTTAAATTTACCGGCTTTCATTGCCTGGCCGATAACGTAACTGGTCATCATTTTGGTCAGGCTGGCAGGATCGCGGCGGACATCTGCGTTCTGTTCGGCGAGCACTTTGCCGGAGTTATAGTCAATCAGGATGTAGGACTCCGCATCGATCTGCGGTACACCCGGGATCATAGTTTTGATATTCAGGTCATCGGCATGTGCAGCAGAGATAAAGGCTGTGCAAAGAGCCGTGGTGAGCGCCAGGCGCTTCATGATACGAGCGGAAAAAATGGTATTCATGGTCTGAACTACGACATCCGTGATGGAATTAAAAAAGTGCCCTACTATAGCAAATGCACTACCGGCAGGCATCTGACTTTCCGCGTGACTTTGTTAACGTCATTTACAGAAATTGACACATCAGATGCCTGCTTTACGCTACTGCGCGGTAGTAATAAATGACTGTAATTGGGCTTCGGTTTGCAAACGTTGCTGCAAGGTACTGGCTTCGGCTTTGCTGGCGAATGGGCCAAGCTGGATCCGCCAGACCGCGCCATTTTGAGTTACGCGACCGGGGACGCCGAACTTCTGTCCCAGTTGCTGTTGGTACTGTTGCGCACGAGCCTGATCGCTTACGGCCCCGACTTGCACCATAAAGTTGCCGCTGGCGCTTTGCGAGACGGCTTGCGGTGTCACCATTGCAGGCGAGGTTGCAGGCGTTGTCAACGGAGCTGTAACAACGGGCTGTGGCGCAGGCGTCGGTTCGCTGCCTTCCAGTACACCAGGCGCTAAGGTCGTTGGTGCGCCGAGGAAACCGCTACTGGTTACCGGCGCGCCGGTCGGATCTTCGCTTTTTAGCGTCGAATTACTGACCGGAAGAATGTCACCCTGCGGGCCAGACACTGAACTTGTTCCCGCGCCACCGCTTAAATCGGGAGGTGCAGGCAGGGCGTAAGTCTGTTTGGCGACTGTGGTACAAGCCATACCAGGACCAGAAAGCGAACCATCCTGGGCGACAATAATCGGATCGATACGAACTTTGGTGTTGTTTGACGTGTTAAGACGGTCAGCTGCCGCGCGAGAAAGCGAAATAACGCGGTCGTTGCCGTAAGGGCCGCGATCATTAATGCGCACCACGATCATTCGCCCGTTAGCCAGGTTAGTGATTCTGGCGTAGCTGGGGATCGGAAGCGTTGGATGGGCCGCCGTCAGCTGTGTCGGATCGAAAGCTTCGCCAGAGGCCGTCAGGTTACTGCCTGGTTCGGCATCATAGATTGCCGCCAGTCCCGCCTGGCTAAATCGAGACGGATCCTGCACGATTTTGTAGCTTTTACCGTCGCGCTGGTAATCCTGATTTGCCGTCGCGTTCAGTGGTTCGAAACGCGGGTCCGCCCCGCTAATTTCAACTATGGGGCCGTTACATACCGCAGGCTGCGGTACACTTACCGTCTGTTGCTGACCATCATCGCTTGTACATGCCGCGAGCATTCCTGCCGCGATGCAGATCCCGAGCCACTGCTTACGCATTGCGCACCTCTTACACGCTTTTCGACAACATTTTCCTGTGGGTGTGGATTGACATTACAATCCCGAACCCAGCCATCAGCACAATTAGCGCCGATCCTCCATAACTGACCAGTGGGAGCGGAACCCCTACAACCGGCAGAATACCGCTTACCATACCAATATTTACGAAGACATAAACGAATAATATCAGCATTAAGCCGCCAGCCATGACGCGACCAAAGGTGGTTTGCGCTCTGGCGGCTATCCACAGCCCGCGCATGATCAGCAGAATGTAGAGAGCGAGCAGAATCAGAATGCCCACTAATCCCAGCTCTTCCGCCAGTACCGCGAAGATAAAGTCGGTATGGCGTTCGGGTAGAAATTCAAGCTGTGACTGAGTGCCGTGCAGCCAGCCTTTGCCGCGTAATCCGCCGGAGCCAATAGCAATTTTAGACTGAATAATGTGATAGCCCGCGCCGAGTGGGTCTGATTCCGGGTCCAGGAGCATCATTACGCGCTGGCGCTGGTAATCATGCATCAGGAAGAACCACAGAATCGGAATGAACGCCGCTACCAGCACTACTGCGACGCCAATCAGACGCCAGCTAAGGCCAGAGAGGAACAGTACAAACAGACCGGAAAGCGCAACGAGGATTGATGTTCCCAGGTCAGGCTGTGCAGCCACCAGCAGCGTGGGCATAAATATCAGTACCAGCGCGATGCCAGTGTTCTTCAACGATGGCGGGCAAACGTCGCGGTTGATAAAGCGCGCAACCATCAGTGGTACGGCTATTTTGGCAATTTCCGACGGCTGAAAACGAACAATACCGAGGTCCAGCCAGCGTTGAGCGCCTTTAGAGATGGCACCGAAAGCATCTACCGCCACCAGCAAAATAATACAGATGATATAGAGATAGGGGGCCCAGCCTTCATAAACGCGTGGAGGAATTTGCGCCATCACCACCATGATGACCAGACCCATCGCGATTTGGCCGATTTTACGCTCCATCATGCCAATATCCTGACCGCTGGCGCTCCAGATAACCAGGGCGCTGTAAACCAGCAATGCCAGTAAAATCAGCAGCATTGTGGGATCGAGATGGACTTTATCCCAGAATGTTTTTTTATTCGGATTATCCGTCATGATTAATGGTCCTCCGCTGCGGCAACCGCAGGATTTTCCGCAGGCAGATCGGTGTTGTTATCACCCAGCATAATGTGGTCGAGGATCTGACGCATCAGCGTACCAACCGCCGGACCCGCGCCGCCGTTCTCCAGAATCATGGCGACAGCCACTTGCGGATTGTTGTATGGCGCAAAGGCGGTCATCAGTTTGTGGTCACGTAAACGCTCGGCAATTTTGTGCGCATTATAGGTTTCGTTCGCTTTCAGACCGAAGACCTGAGCGGTACCAGATTTCGCCGCAATTTTGTATGGTGCGCTGGCAAAGTATTTATGCGCCGTACCGTTAGGGCGGTTAGCAACACCGTACATACCGTCTTTCGCCAGCTCCCAGTAACCGGAATGAATATCGCCGACGGGCGGTTCATGCGGTTGTACCCATGGCACCTGTTTGCCGTCTTCGGCGGTGCTCATCAGCAAATGCGGAACCTTCACGATACCGTCATTAATCAGGATCATCAGTGCCTTACTCATCTGGATTGGGGTCGCTGTCCAGTAACCCTGACCGATACCAACCGGAATGGTGTCACCCTGATACCACGGTTTTTTAAAGCGTTTCTGTTTCCATTCGCGGGTAGGCATGTTGCCGGAACGTTCTTCCGCCAGGTCGATACCGGTGTAATGACCATAACCGAATTTACCCATCCATTCGGAGAGGCGATCGATCCCCATATCGTAGGCCACCTGATAGAAGAAGGTATCCGCAGATTCTTCCAGCGATCTTGTGACATTCAGACGCCCGTGGCCCCATTTTTTCCAGTCACGATAACGTTTTTCTGAACCTGGCAGTTGCCACCAGCCAGGGTCAAACAGCGTCGTATTGCGCGTGATCACCCCGGCGCTCAATGCCGAAACCGCCACATAGGGTTTAACTGTAGACGCGGGAGGATAAACCCCCTGTGTAGCGCGGTTCACCAGCGGTGTATTCGGGTCGTTCAACAAGGCGGAATAATCTTTGCTGGAGATACCGTCAACAAACAAGTTTGGGTCATAACTAGGCGTGGAAACCAGCGCCAGCACCCCACCTGTACGCGGATCGGTGACTACCACAGCTGCGCGGCTACCCGCCAGCAGCGTTTCAATATATTGCTGGAGTTTGAGATCCAGCGTCAGGTAAATATCGTGTCCGGCTTGCGGTGGTACTTCTTTTAACTGGCGGATAACACGCCCACGGTTGTTAACTTCAACCTCTTCATAACCGGTCTGACCGTGCAGCACGTCTTCATAGTAACGCTCAATGCCCAGCTTACCGATATCATGCGTTGCCGCATAGTTGGCCAGTTTGCCGTCATTATTCAGGCGTTCGACGTCTTTATCGTTGATTTTCGACACATAGCCGATGACGTGGGTCAACGCCGAACCGTAAGGATAGTAACGACGTTTATAGCCTTTAACTTCAACACCCGGAAAACGGTACTGATTGACGGCAAAGCGAGCTACTTGTACTTCGGTCAGGTTAGTTTTCACCGGAATAGAGGTGAAACGGTGTGAACGTGCGCGCTCTTTTCGGAATGCAGCAATATCGTCATCGGTCAGATCTACCACGCTGCGCAAAGCGTCCAGCGTTTGCTGCACGTTATCGACTTTCTCCGGCATCATTTCTATCTGGTAGATAGTGCGGTTGAGGGCCAGAGGGATACCGTTACGGTCATAGATAATGCCGCGGCTGGGCGCGATAGGCACCAGCTTAATGCGGTTTTCATTAGAGCGGGTCTGGTAGTCGGTAAAGCGAACAATTTGCAGATTATACAGGTTGGCGATAAGCACGCCGGTCAGCAGCAAAATCCCCAAAAAGGCGACCAGCGCCCGGCGCACAAACAGCGCGGACTCTGCCGTATAGTCGCGAAAAGAGTTCTGTAGTTTCATCCGCTGCGTTTTCTACTCAAAGCTCCCTTATCACTCACGGTGATAAGGATGGTTGGTGGTGATGCTCCACGCCCGGTACAGACTCTCTGCGACCAGCACGCGAACCAGCGGATGGGGGAGGGTAAGCGCCGACAGCGACCAGCTCTGCTCAGCCGCCGCTTTACAGGCAGGCGACAACCCTTCAGGCCCGCCAATCAGTAGACTGACGTCGCGACCATCCAGCTTCCAGCGTTCCAGCTCAGCGGCTAACTGCGGCGTATCCCAGGGCTTGCCTGGAATATCGAGGGTGACAATGCGGTTTTTGCCTGCGGCCGCCAACATCTGCTCACCCTCTTTGTCGAGTATGCGCTTGATGTCCGCATTCTTGCCGCGTTTTCCGGCCGGAATTTCAATCAGCTCGAAGGGCATATCTTTCGGAAAACGACGCAGGTACTCGGTAAAACCGGTTTGTACCCAGTCCGGCATTTTCGTTCCCACGGCGACAAGTTGCAGCTTCACGCATTAACTCCAGAGTTTTTCCAGTTCATACAGGCGACGGCTCTCTTCCTGCATGACATGGACAATCACATCGCCCAAATCCACGACAATCCAGTCGGCGCTGTTTTCACCTTCTACGCCGAGCGGTAACAGGCCCGCTGCGCGAGACTCCTGCACAACGTGGTCAGCAATGGACATAACATGACGGCTGGACGTACCCGTACAGATGATCATGCAGTCGGTGATGCTGGATTTGCCCTGAACGTCTAAGGCGATGATGTCCTGACCTTTGAGGTCATCAATTTTGTCGATAACAAAATCCTGGAGTGCTTTACCCTGCAAGTTTTCCCCCTGGGTGAATCAAATAGATAAAAATGGTCTGTCAGTATACCTGAACCAGAGGCGATTTCGGGACAATTGTCGCCGAATCGGCTTTCGAAAGTGGGCTATCATCCCACCCCGCGCCGCAGATTGCATCGCCATTTTTGTAAAACAATTTCTACAAAGTCGTGTCTGGCGGAAAAAGTCTGGCTGCGGAGAATATCAGCCTGCCCGGGGCTGTCAATGGTCGTTGCGGCTTACCCGTAAAAAAACAGAAAAGTCATGCATTCTCGACCCCGATGGCACGGCTATTGAGGACGCGTAGCGTCGCGAATTTTTGGTTGATATCAATGGCGCTCCAACACCCCTGGTCAACGCGAAAATGCCACATAGACTCGGCAGGCATGCCAATTAAACGAGCAATTAACAGACTCAGTACGCCCTGATGGCTGACGATTAAAATATTCTGATAGTGCTGATATTCACTAAGCCTTGCGATAAAGCGTTCCACACGTTGCGAAAATGCCTGAAATCCTTCACCGTTCGTGGGGATAGCATGCTGCCAGTCATTGCACCACGCGCTATAGTTTTCGGCATCTTCTTGCATGAGGTCGCGATGATGTCGCATCTCCCAGTCGCCAAAAAACATTTCGTTGAGTTCAGGGATGATATGAACGGGGAGCTGGCGGTCACTGAGAACCAGTCGCGCGGTATGCTGTGCCCGTTCCAGTTCACTGCATAAAACCAGGTCAAAGAAAACATCATGTAGCAGTGTATGCAGATTTTGCGCTTGCTCAATACCGCGTGCGGTCAGGGGGGTGGCCGCATGACCGCTGTACAGACCATCGACATTCGCTTGTGTTTCGCCATGACGAATTAACCACAGTCGCATCATGCCCTCCGTAACGACAGGTATCAGCGATACAAGCCTTGTTGGTTAATGTACGTCAATACCGGTTCCGGCAATAAATCCTCACACGATTCACCGTTTTGCAAACGTTCGCGGATGATGGTCGCCGAGATGTTAAACCACGGCGTTTCAGCCAGATAAATTTTACCGGCAGGCTGAAGGTGAAGATCTTCCGGGTTATGTGTCAAATGATCTTCCAGCCATTGCTGGTATTGCGGTTGCGCCATTTCAAGTGGGTAACCTGGACGCCGACAGACGATCAAATGTGCATTGTCGAGTATCGTTTCGTATTCGTACCAGGTCGGAAAGGTCAGCAATGAATCCTGACCAATAATAAACGCCAGCGGCACGTCCGGTCCTTGTTCCTGCCGCCACTCTTTCAGTGTTTGCGCAGTGTAAGAGGGGGCATTGCGCTTTAGCTCGCGTTCATCAAGAGTAAATAATGGCTTGTCGGCAATCGCCAGTTCAAGCATGTGTTTACGCTGCACGCTGTTCGCTTCCGGCTGGGGACGATGCGGAGGAACATTATTAGGGATGATTGTGACCCGCGTCAGACCAATCAAATTCGCCAGCGTTTCCACGGGTTTTAGATGACCATAGTGCACCGGATCAAAGGTGCCGCCAAACAGAGCCTGTAAAGATTTCATATCAACCGTCGATAAATACGTCCGCCAGGGGTTTATGGCACAACAGAAGAGATAACCCTTCCAGCTCTGCCCACACTGACTGACCGTAATCTTGTTTGAGGGTGAGTTCCGTTCGTGTCAGGAGTTGCACGGCCTGACGTAACTGCGGCTGACTTAAGCGATTTAACGCCTCGCCCATCATGCCCCGGCGGTTCTGCCATACCCGATGCTTATCAAACAACGCACGCAGTGGCGTATGGGCAGACTGGCGTTTCAGGTTAACCAGTAACAACAGTTCACGTTGTAATGTGCGCAACAAAATAACCGGCTCGCTGCCTTCCAGACACAGTTGCTGAAGAATATGCAACGCGCGCTTACTTTTTCCCATCAACAAAGCATCAACCCAATGAAAAGGGGTGAAATGCGCGGCATCATTCACCGCCTGTTCAACGCGCGGTAATGTCAGTTTGCCGTCCGGCCAGAGTAGCGATAAACGCTCCAGTGCCTGTGCCAGCGCCAGCAGGTTTCCTTCATAACAGTAGCAGAGCACCTGATTCGCCGCGTCATCCAGTTCTAAGTTGAGCTGTTTTGCGCGCGCAGCAACCCAGCGGGGAAGCTGAGCCTGCTCCGGTGTCTGACAGGTCACCTGCACGCTGCGATTCGCAAGAGCAGTAAACCAGGCGGCATTTTCTTGCGCTTTGCTTAATTTATTACCGCGGACGATCAACAGCAGGTCGTCATGCAGAAGTCCGGTGAGTGTGAGAAGTTGTTCATTGATCGCCGCATTCGGTCCGTTTTCTGGTAACAACAGCAATAGCGTTTGTCGACTGGCAAACAGACTCATAGCCTGGCATAACGAAAAGATCGCATTCCAGTCAGTGTTGGGATCAATGGAAAAAGTGTGGTGTTCTTCGAATCCTTGTGCCGCAGCTACCTGACGAACAGCGTCCTGGCTTTCCTGCAATAACAGAGGATCGTTACCAAGTAAAAGATACGCCGCGCGCAGCCCTTCATTGAGCTGCGCGCGGAGTTGTTCCGGGTACAACCGAATCATCAGTTACCCAGCGTGGTGGAGACGCGTGCAGGCGTTGCCGGAGTATCCGTTGTGGTCGACGTCTGTTCTTCGTCGGAACGAATATCCGCAGCACGAATGCTTGGCAGCTTACGAATCAGCTGTTCGGCAGCACGGTCGTACATCTCTTTTACGATCATGTCTTGTTCGTTATCTTTCGCTAACGCCATTTGCGGGTTATCGAAGAACGAACGGAAGACTTTGGCGCTAATCGGGTAGATATCACGGCCGGGGATCAACACGGTCGCATTAACCGTCATGATCATCTGATACTCTGCTGTTTGACCGTTACGGAATACCGATGCGGTATCTTTCGCGATGCTCACTTTACCCAAACGCAGGGATGGAACGTCCTTACGCGTGGTTTCTTTATCAAGCAACTCGACACCATTCAGACGTAACTGGTTACGCACCGCACGGCTTAATGGCCCGTTCGGATCGCCTGAGTCCAGGATCATGACCTTCATAGTGGAAGGAACCTGCGTGGTATCACGCAGATGCCAGCCACACCCGGCGGTGATTAACACCGCCAGAGATAACAACAATGTTGCCAGATATCGCACGCTTCCTCCCGCGCTTAGCCAACGACCAGATTGAGGAGTTTACCTGGTACGTAAATCACTTTACGTACAGTAACGCCATCAAGATATTTTGCTACCAGATGTTCCTGGCCAGCACGTTCGCGAACCTGTTCTTCCGTTGCGTCCACCGGAACGGTGATTTTGGCACGGACTTTACCGTTAACCTGCACCACGACCAGCGTGGAGTCTTCCACCATCGCTTTTTCGTCAGCAACCGGCCACGGCGCGTTGTCGATATCGCCTTCGCCTTTCAGTTCCTGCCACAGCGTGAAGCAGATGTGCGGGGTGAACGGGTTAAGCATACGGACAACGGCCAGCAGCGCTTCCTGCATCAGAGCGCGATCCTGCTCGCCATCGGTTGGTGCTTTCGCCAGTTTGTTCATCAGCTCCATAATCGCCGCAATTGCGGTGTTGAAGGTCTGACGACGGCCGATATCATCGGTCACTTTAGCGATAGTTTTATGCACATCGCGACGCAGCGCTTTCTGATCTTCAGTCAGCGCATCAACGTTCAGTGCCGCAACATCACCTTTTGCTGTGTGCTCGTAAACCAGTTTCCAGACACGTTTCAGGAAGCGGTTAGCCCCTTCCACACCGGATTCCTGCCATTCGAGAGTCATATCAGCCGGAGAAGCAAACATCATAAACAGACGAACGGTGTCCGCGCCGTAACGTTCAACCATCACCTGCGGGTCGATACCGTTGTTCTTCGACTTGGACATTTTGCTCATGCCGGTATAAACCAGTTCATGGCCTGCCGCATCTTTCGCTTTCACGATACGGCCTTTCTCGTCACGTTCAACGATAGCATCAACCGGGGAAACCCAGTTACGTTCGCCGTTTTCGCCAACATAGTAGAAGGCATCTGCCAGCACCATACCCTGACACAGCAACTGTTTCGCTGGTTCGTCAGAGTTCACCATGCCTGCATCACGCATCAGTTTGTGGAAGAAGCGGAAGTAGAGCAGGTGCATAATGGCGTGTTCAATACCACCAATGTAGATATCCACCGGCAGCCAGTAGTTAGCCGCTTCGGAATCCAGCATACCTTCTTTGTACTCTGGGCAAGTGTAGCGCGCATAGTACCAGGAGGACTCCATAAAGGTGTCGAAAGTGTCGGTTTCACGCAGCGCTGGCATACCGTTAACGGTAGTTTTTGCCCACTCCGGATCTGCTTTAATCGGGCTGTTAATGCCGTCCATCACCACATCTTCCGGCAGGATCACCGGCAGCTGGTCGTCCGGGGTCGGCATTACGGTACCGTCTTCCAGCGTCACCATCGGAATCGGCGCGCCCCAGTAACGCTGACGAGAAACACCCCAGTCGCGCAGGCGGTAGTTCACTTTACGCTCGCCAACGCCCATCGCAGTCAGTTTATCGGCGATGGCGTTGAAGGCCGCTTCATGGTCAAGACCGTTGAACTCGCCAGAGTTGAACAGCACGCCTTTTTCAGTCAGGGCTTGCTGAGAAAGATCTGGCTCAGAGCCGTCAGCTGCCAGGATAACCGGTTTGATGTTCAGGCCGTATTTAGAGGCAAACTCGTAGTCGCGCTGGTCGTGACCCGGAACCGCCATAACTGCGCCCGTGCCGTACTCCATCAATACGAAGTTTGCTGCCCAAACGGGAATTTCTTCGCCCGTTAATGGGTGAACAGCTTTAAAGCCAGTATCGACGCCTTTTTTCTCCATCGTCGCCATTTCAGCTTCGGCAACTTTGGTGTTACGGCATTCGTCAATAAAGGCCGCCAGTTCAGGATTATTTTCCGCCGCTTTCTGCGCCAGCGGATGACCCGCAGCTACCGCCAGGTAGGTACAAC
Organism: Escherichia sp. XD33; assembly: GCF_019375075.1. Taxonomy (NCBI): domain Bacteria; kingdom Pseudomonadati; phylum Pseudomonadota; class Gammaproteobacteria; order Enterobacterales; family Enterobacteriaceae; genus Escherichia; species Escherichia sp. XD33. The sequence goes on along the minus strand of NZ_JAENDM010000011.1, from coordinate 55,001 downwards.
CCATAAAGGTGTCCGGGCGGGTAGTGTAAACGGTCAGCGTGTTGTCATAGTCGTTAACGTTGAAGGTGATCTCCACGCCTTCGGAACGACCGATCCAGTTACGCTGCATGGTTTTAACGGTGTCTGGCCAGTGATCCAGTTTATCCAGATCGTTGAGCAGCTCGTCAGCGTAAGCAGTGATTTTGATAAACCACTGCGGGATCTCTTTACGTTCAACTTTGGTATCGCAGCGCCAGCAGCAGCCGTCGATAACTTGTTCGTTCGCCAGTACGGTCTGGTCGTTCGGGCACCAGTTGACCGCAGAAGTCTTCTTATATACCAGGCCTTTTTTATACAGCTCGGTGAAGAATTTCTGTTCCCAACGGTAGTATTCCGGCGTACAGGTTGCCAGCTCGCGGCTCCAGTCATAACCAAAGCCCAGCATTTTGAGCTGGTTTTTCATATACGCGATGTTGTCGTACGTCCACGGTGCCGGAGCGGTGTTGTTTTTCACCGCCGCGCCTTCCGCAGGCAGACCAAACGCGTCCCAGCCGATCGGCTGCAGGACGTTTTTGCCCAGCATACGCTGGTAGCGGGCGATCACGTCACCGATGGTGTAGTTACGTACGTGGCCCATGTGTAGTCGACCAGAAGGATAGGGAAGCATAGACAGGCAGTAATACTTCTCTTTGCTCTCGTCTTCGGTTACTTCAAATGTGCGCTTCTCATCCCAATGAAGCTGTACTTTGGATTCTATCTCTTCCGGGCGGTATTGCTCTTGCATGGCAGCCAGTGGTCCTGTTTTCAATACGGCTACAAATGTAGCGTTGAGGTGGTTTTTCAGATCCGCATAGCATAGCCCAAACGTCCGCGTCAAAACAGCCTTTCGCGCACTCGACGTTGAAATGATGCCCGGATTATTCATACATTAATTTACAGAGTTTGTGGGCGTATTAGCAAAGCAAGGAACAAAGAACGTCTATTATTATAGTCAGTTAACGACCCGGGAGATGAAACGATGAACAAGGTTGCTCAATATTACCGTGAACTGGTTGCGTCACTGAGCGAACGCCTGCGCAATGGCGAACGTGATATCGACGCACTGGTGGAACAGGCGCGCGAGCGCGTAATAAAAACAGGGGAGTTAACGCGAACCGAGGTCGATGAGCTGACGCGAGCTGTCAGACGTGACCTGGAAGAGTTCGCCATGAGCTATGAAGAGAGCCTGAAAGAAGAATCTGACAGCGTCTTTATGCGGGTGATTAAAGAAAGCTTGTGGCAGGAGCTGGCAGACATCACCGATAAAACGCAGCTTGAATGGCGCGAAGTTTTCCAGGACCTCAATCATCATGGGGTTTATCACAGCGGAGAAGTGGTCGGGCTGGGAAATCTGGTCTGCGAGAAATGTCACTTCCATCTCCCGATCTACACACCGGAAGTGCTGACGCTATGCCCGAAATGTGGTCATGACCAGTTCCAGAGACGCCCGTTTGAGCCGTAATAGTCTGATTTCGCACAGCAATAAAGAGAATATGGGCCGAATGAAATTCCCCGGCCCTTGTTTTTATCTCTACAGTAAATCTTCAGTCTCACGAATTTCCTGACTGACATCTCTGGTTCCGGATGACTGAACTTTACGATACAGGTCGAGAGCCTGTCGGAGATCGACAGGTCTTCCTTCTCCGTAGTGATACATAATGGCCAGGTTATACCAGGCAGTGGCGTCATTGCATTCAGCGGCTTTCGTAAACCATTCAAAGGCAGCCTGATAATCTTTCTCAACGCCTTGTCCGTGTTTATACATATAACCGATGTTGACGTAAGCGCCGACGCTCCCCTGAGCGGCAGCCTTCAGATACCAGTACATCGCTTGCTTATAGTCCTGGTCCACCCCTTCGCCAGCGTTATAATCCCATGCAATTTGAAACTGGGCGTGCCGATTACCCTGCTGTGCGCTTTTCAAATACCAGAATGCGGCGAGTGTCTTGTTTTGAGCAACGCCTTTTCCGTCTTCATAAAGATCGGCCAGATTGTTTTGCGCGTCACTATGGCCTTGTAATGCAGCTTGTTTGTACCAGAAAAATGCCAGCGCATAGTCTTTTGCGACTCCGTTGCCATTTCTGTACATCCACCCAAGATTATTTTGCGCATAAGACATTCCGCTCTCCGCGGCTATCTGATACCAGACAACCGCTTCTTTATAATTGGGGGCTTCTCCACGATCCAGTGTCCAGCCAAGGGCGTTGGAAGCGAAAGTATGGCCTTGTAGGGCAGCTTTTTTCAGCCAGAAGATGGCTTGCTCATTATCTTTATGACGGCTTTTATCCTCGGTATACTTTTGCCCTAAGGAATACTGTGCTTCACAATGACCTTGCTCAGCGGCCAGCTTCAGCCAGTAAAAGGCTTTTTCGTCGTCCGGAGAATCAATTGCGCTATCGCGATTATAATAAAACCCAACAATATATTGAGCCTCGCAATCGCCTTTTTCAGCACGTTCGATAATCTCATCTATTGATAAATTATCGCAGCAACTTGACGTGAAAATCATTATCATTTCCTTATGGTTGCAGATAAAACATATTATATTTTTATGTGTTCCATTTTTGCGTAAGCCTTATTTTATGCGTATTATGTCGCGTCAGAAAAGTATAAATAAACGAGCCTCGCAATGCGGCTAATATTCATTTAATGAATATTTAAGGATAAATTATATGGACATGGAGTCGCAAAAAATATTGTTTGCACTTTCCACTCCGATGGAAATACGCAATGAATGCTGTTTACCTTCGCATTCATCACCCAAAATGTATTTAGGTACATGCTTTTTTGACCTTTCTTCCTCATGGGGAATTGATGACCGTGATGACCTGCTGCGCACAATTCACCGAATGATCGATAACGGTCATGCCGCTCGGTTGGCAGGGTTTTATCACCGCTGGTTTCGTTATTCGCCATGTGAATGGCGTGACTATCTTGCTGAACTAAATGAGCAAGGTCAGGCTTATGCGCAATTTGTCGCCAGCACCGCCGAATGCTGTGGCGAAGGGGGAATCAAAGCCTGGGATTATGTCCGGATGGGTTTTTTAAGCCGAATGGGCGTACTTAATAACTGGTTGAGCGAAGAAGAAAGTCTATGGATCCAGTCGCGCATTCATCTACGGGCTCTACGTTATTATAGTAACTGGCGGCAATACTTTGCCGGTTATACCTTTGGTCGGCAATATTGGCAGTCTCCCGAAGATGATCATCTGCCTTTATTACGCGAATTCTTAGCGCGTTAAGAATACGACGATTCCGGCAATGATATGTTTTATCAATTATTTGCCAGTGATGATGCGTATTACCCTACCTTGTCCTGGCAACCATTGGCTTACTATTCTGCATGCCCGGAAACGCTTAAAGATATGAGCGACCTATGAAAAATTGCTGGAAGATCCTCGATATAGAGGAAACGACTGACGTCGATATTATCCGCCGCGCTTATCTGGCGCTGTTACCGTCCTTTCATCCAGAAACCGATCCGCAGGGTTTTAAACAACTTCGTCAGGCGTATGAGGAGGCGCTACGGATTGCGCAGTCGCCTGCTAAATCTGTTTGGCAACCAGAAGAATATGAGGTAGCAGAACATGAAATTCTGCTCGCCTTTCGTGCGTTACTTGCCTCTGATAGTGAACGTTTTCTGCCCTCCGCCTGGCAGCGATTCATTCAGCAATTAAATTATTGCTCGATGGAGGAGATTGATGAATTACGCTGGTCGCTGTGCACAATCGCCATGAACACTGCCCATTTATCCTTCGAGTGCGTGGTGTTATTAGCAGAAAGATTGCGGTGGTTACAGGAGGAAAATACCGGGGAAATAGACGAAGAAGAACTGGAATCCTTTTTATATGCCATTGCGAAGGGGAATGTTTTTAACTTCCAGACCATTCTGCATCTGCCCGTTGCCGTGCAAAATGACACCATCGATTTTTACCAAATGTTCGCTCGGATTTGGTCATCGCATCCACAATGGCTGACATTGTATTTAGCGCAACATCGCGCAGTGATTATCCCCGATGATGCAAAACTGCACAGAAATTTACTCCGCTGGTATAGCGCAGGTCGCCTGGATATCCCCGAACTTCTGGATTACGCCCAGTCATGGCGGGAAACTGAACCTGATAATGAAGATGCGCCTTATTATGAATACGCGCAACGCGTCTATTGTGGAGAAGGCGAAAGCCTGTTGGCAGAACTTTGTGACTACTGGCGCGAGTATCCCTCCACCCAGGCGGATGCTTTAATGTTGCAATGGTGCCGTCAGCATCGGGTCGATTATTACCCATTACTGGTGATGATGATTGAAGCGCGTGATCTGGTTAACGATCAGGGAAAACCGCTACTTTATGTCCCCGGCGACAGCGCCCGTACGCGTTTTCATTTATACGAAATACTCAGCGATGAAAAACTCTCTGCGCTGGGGCGTTCACTGGTCGAGATGGTTTTGCACAAAGGACGTAAGCCGCGGATCTCACTCACGCGTGATACAGAACATACCTTATGGCCATTATATCTAGTTGCCAAACAATTAGTGCAGGCCTGCCAACCTACAGAAGAATCATTAATGCCGATTGTGAGCCGCCTTGATGCAGAAAATCGTTGTCCACTGGAAGCATTAATTATTCGTCGATTATTAATTCAGGCGGCGAATTTTACCGAGAAGCAAACTGTTGAACCGGAGCCGCAACCGCAGCCAATGCCCGTTGACGATGGTGGGCCAGGCTGTCTGGGCATCATTAAAATTATTTTCTATATTTTTATCTTTGCTGGTTTGATAGGGAAAATACTCCATCTGTTCGGGTGACAGTCGACGTTAATGTGCGGGAAGCCCGGCAAGTAATCTTTCCGCATTTTTGTAATATTGTTTGGCGGCCAGTTTTAACCATTTTTGAGATTCATAATGGTTAACATTAATACCTGAGCCATTTCTGTAGATCAAACCTAAAGTATATTGAGCATGAGCATACCCTTGTTCAGCTGCTTCCTTATACCAGAGAATTGCTTTACGGGTGTCGGGGTTGACCCCCAGACCTTTGAGGTAGATCCACCCCAGTTTACTTTGCGCGCGTGGATTTTCCTGTTCCGCTGATTGCTCATACCAGTATCTCGCCTGTGTATAATCCAGTGGTTTACCGTCGCTACCATGAAGATAAAATTCTCCAAGGCGATATTGCGACGTTGAGTGACCATGAATCGCGGAAAGCTCCGTGGCTGCCGTGGTGAATGGAAGACTGCCCGGTGAGCTTAAATAATCAAAGGCATAATTCACCATGGCTTTATCACGCAACGTCGTTTTCTTGGGTTGGCTAATACAGGTAATTGCTGCAACTATAAAAATTGCGAATATATACATTAATTTTTTATTCATGTGTGAATGCTTCGATTTTCTTTTTATTTTGAAAGCGTCAAGTTTATACTCATCAATAATAAAAAAGTAGTCAGTTAATGCACTTAAGGGATTATTAACAAATGAATAAGGAAGAACAATATCTTCTTTTTGCGCTTTCTGCGCCCATGGAAATACTTAATCAGGGTTGCAAACCCGCGCATGACTCGCCAAAAATGTATACTGGGATAAAAGAATTCGAGCTCTCATCATCCTGGGGAATAAATAATCGTGATGATTTAATTCAGACTATTTATCAGATGACTGATGATGGTCATGCCAATGATTTAGCTGGCTTATATCTGACATGGCATCGCTCTTCCCCTGAAGAGTGGAAAGCATTAATTGCTGGTGGCTCGGAGAGAGGGTTGATTTATACCCAATTCGTTGCCCAAACCGCTATGTGCTGTGGGGAAGGGGGAATCAAAGCCTGGGATTATGTTCGAATGGGGTTTCTGTCACGGGTCGGTGTGCTCAACAAGTGGCTGACGGAAGAAGAGAGTTTATGGCTGCAATCGCGCGTCTATGTACGAGCTCACCATTACTATCACAGCTGGATGCACTATTTTTCCGCCTATTCGTTAGGACGTCTCTACTGGCAATCTTCTCAGTGCGAAGACAACACTTCGCTACGCGAGGCGCTAACCCTGTACAAATACGATAGCGCCGGGAGTCGTATGTTCGAAGAGCTGGCAGCGGGAAGCGATCGTTTCTATGCCACGCTTCCCTGGCAGCCATTAACTGTCCAGTCTGAATGCCCGGTAACGCTTAAGGATGTGAGCGACCTATGAAAACATGTTGGCAAATCCTCGAAATTAAAAGCACGACGCAAATAGACATTATCCGCCAGGCTTATCTTGCTCGCTTACCGTTGTGTCATCCCGAAACCGATCCGCAAGGGTTTAAAGCATTACGCCAGGCCTATGAAGAGGCCCTGCGACTGGCGGTAAATCCTGTCGAGGAAGCAGATGATGAAGAAAAAGATGCTGCCGCTGAACATGAAATACTACGTGCATTCAGGACATTACTGGATTCAGAAAGTGATCGTTTTCAGCCTTCCGCCTGGCAGAAATTTATTCAGCAATTAAATACCTGGAACATGGAGGATGTCGATCAATTACGCTGGCCGCTGTGTGCAATCGCCATAGAAGCGCGATATCTTTCATTAAATTGTGCTTCTTTGCTGGCAGAGCGTTTGAACTGGCATTCATTTAATGACAGCGAAGGAATGGATGAGGAAGAAAGGGAGGCTTTTCTTGAGGCCATTCAGGCTGGTGATTGTTTCGATTTCCTTAGCCTTCTGGAATATCCCATTGCGTTGCAGAACCAGACTGTTGAGTATTACTTCGCGCTGGAACGTTGCTGCCGTTACCATCCTGACTATGTCACTGCGTTTTTGGCGATGGAAGGTCCGTGGTTAATTCCTGATGATGCAAAGTTACATCGCAAACTGTTGCGCTGGTACAGCTCGGTGCAAACAGGTATGGCGGAACTCATTCCTGTCGCTCAACAGTGGCAAACGGAAGAACCAGAAAGCGAAGATGCCCGGTATTACTTGTGTGCACAACGTTTGTACTGCGGCGAGGGGGAAAGCCTGCTTGCCGATCTCTGCGCGTACTGGGAAAGTTACCCATCTACACAAGCTGATAATTTGTTGTTGCAGTGGAGCAAGCGTCATTGCCCGGATTATTTCGCGTTATTAGTGATGGTTATCGAAGCGCGGAGCATGGTAGATGCGCAAGGTCAACCGCTGAAATATGTTCCTGGTGAGAGCGCCCGGACGCGGCTGTTATGGGCGGAGATTTTACATAGCGGAAAATTATCGCCGTTAGGTCAATCGTTTATTGAGTCGTTATTCTTCAAGCGCAAAGCATGGGCGTGGTGGAAATCGAGAGTCGGTAGCGAGACAGAGCAAGATTCACCGTTCCTGGATTTGTATCGGGTAGCGGAACAGGTAGTACTTGAAGCGTTTCCGAAACAAGAGATGCTGGCCCGTCTTAATACAAGGCTGGAAGGCGGAGATGCTCATCCATTAGAGGCCATTGTCACCCGGATGCTTTTGACGAAAGTGAAACTCGAGCCGGAGGATGAAGATGTCGATGAGCCAACACCTGAAAATCATGAAGAAAAAAATGATGAGGGTGAAAAACCACAGAGCATTACCAGCATTATCAAAATCAGTTTAACGGTGCTGGTGATAGGTTATGCTCTCGGCAAAATCGCGATGTTGTTTAGCTGACGATGTGTTTTTTGCGCCGATGCCGGATGCAGCGTTTACGCCGCATCCGGCAGCCGTGTTTATGGGATCTCAATGGCTAAATAATCGCTCGCCCGCCGCCGAACTTCATCCACGCGGGCCATATCGTTTGACTGCAACGCCGCATCAAAATCGGTGATCACCCGGCCGATCTCTTCTCGCTCGTCACCCAGCGCCCGCGCCCACAACTCTTCCAGTTTGGCTTTAAAGGTGCGATTGATGAGCATATCGCGCGGATAAATTTTCAATGCGGATAACCGCGTCCGACTCTCTTCAATCTGCTGCGCGCTCAATGTTACCGGGCTGTGGTTAATCACTCTGGACTTAACGCTGCCGTCTTCCAGAAGCACGTCAACTTCAAGCAACCCGTTGATATCATAACTAAAGCGAATATCAATCGACTGATAAGCCCCGGTTTTCTTCAACGGCACATCGAAGGTTTCCACCAGAATGTTGTTTTTAACTTTGTGGTTTTCTCCCTGATAGACGTTAACCGTAATTGAATCCTGTTCCGGGTGCATGGTTGAATAAGTTTCTACACGCGACACGGGCACAGTGGTGTTTCGTTCAATAATCGGCGAGAAAATGCCGGAAACGCCCTGGCGGTTAACTTCAACGCCCAACGAGTAAGGGCAAATATCAGTGAGGATTACCTCTTCAATATCTTCACTGCGTAAGCGGCAGGCGGCCTGGATTGCTGCGCCCAGCGCGACAATGGTGCTCGGATCGTAACTTTGATACGGTAATTTGCCAAACAGACGCACGGCGATTCGCTGCACCAGCGGCATTTGTGACGCGCCGCCAACCAGCACCAGACTGTCGATTTGACTCGGCTTCAGACGCGCATCGCGCAACGCCTGTTCAATCGGCACTCGCAAGCGATTGAGCAGCGGCAACCACAAATCTTCCAGTTCGTTCTCGTAAAATTCGCATTCCCGCGTTTCTTCCTGATACTGCCAGCGAATGTGCAATGGCGATTGATTGCTACATTTTGCCGCTTCCACACAGGCGTACAAGGCTGCCAGTTCACTCTCGTTAAGCGTGGTCCTGGCGACATCCGCGCGTTTTAAAACCTCATCGACCAGCATATGGGTAAAATCTTCGCCACCAAGAAAGTTGTCGCCAGCGGAGGCGTGAACTTCAATCACCGGCGTGGCGTACTCAAGCACCGTAACGTCAAACGTGCCGCCACCGAGATCAAACACCAGCGAACGGGTATTTTGTTGGGTATGCAGGCCATACGCCATCGCAGCTGCTGTGGGTTCATTAATTAAGCGTACCGCATTTAACCCGGCTAACTCCGCTGCTAAACGGGTATGCTTGCGTTGTTCATCGCTGAAATAAGCCGGAACGGAGATCACCACATCTTTAATCGGACGTTGCAGAAATTCTTCGGCATCTTCTTTTAATGAGCGTAATACCAAAGAGGACAGTTCTGGCGCGTTAAATGTGTCGCTGCCTAACCGCCAGTTGGTATTACTGCCCATTGCACGTTTAAATAACGCTGCCGTTTTATCCGGATGCGAAGTACGCCGTGATACAGCCGGTTTTCCGACTAAAATATGATTATTTTCATCCATGCTAATTATGGATGGTGTTAAATATTCACCGAACTTATTTGGAATTAATTGCGCGGCACCGTCTTTCCAGACGGCAATTAAACTATTGGTAGTACCGAGATCGATACCAATGGCGAGTTCTGCATTATCCATTGCATTTATATCTTGAAAGAAAAAGAGATAAACAGATTAAGACCACCCAGGTAACGCGTGGTGATCTTAATCAATGACGTGTGTTAAGCGTAAAATTTCAGACGATCAGCCAGTAAATCAACAAAGCCCTGACGATCAACATCGACCATTACGGTGGCATTCGGTTTATTGCCTGTCAGATAATAATAATCAACAACCGTCATACCCTGGGTATATTTCCCCTGTGTTTCCACGCCAACCCAGCGCTCAACAGAGGTAAATAACTCCGGTTTCAACAGCCAGGCGATGGTGCATGGGTCATGCAGTGGTGCGCCGACAAAGCCCCATTTTTCGTCTTTATGATATTCGAGGAAGAAATCCAGCAGTTCGGCAACAATGGTTGAAACAGGGTTACCAATCGCGCGGAAACGCTCGGTGTCTTCAACGTGGATTTGTGCTTTATGAGTAACATCCAGACCGGCCATCACCACCGGGATCCCTGACTGGAAGACAATTTCTGCCGCTTCCGGGTCAACGTAAATATTAAATTCAGCCGCAGGCGTCCAGTTACCCAGCCCCATAGCGCCACCCATAATCACGATACGGGCAATTTTGCTATGCAGTTCCGGATGGCTATTGAGCAGCAAGGCAACGTTAGTTTGCGGTCCGGTAGACACAATGGTGACAGGTTCCGCACTTTCACGCAGCGTTTTCGCCATCAGCTCTACCGCCGTACAGTTTTGCGGTGCGAATGTCGGTTCCGGTAATGCCGGGCCGTCGAGACCGCTTTCGCCGTGCACATTGTCCGCGATAATCAACTCACGCATTAACGGTTTTACCGCGCCGCCTGCTACCGGAATATCGGTGCGATTAAGCAAGGTCAGCATACGCAGAACATTGCGTAAGGTTTTTTCTGGTGTCTGGTTTCCGGCGGAAGACGTAATTGCTTTGACATCAAGCTCTGGTGAGGCGAGGGCGAGAACTATTGCGATAGCGTCGTCATGACCTGGGTCGCAATCTAACAGAATTGGCAGTGCCATTGTTGCTCCTTGTTGTGTGCTTCTTTGCGACAAGGGTAACGCCAGGATGTAACAGATACGAGGGGCGAAACGATAAAGCGTGAGATGGCGCGCAATTGGGTATGCGCGCCAGAGTGATTAATGCAGGATTTTCGCGAGGAAGTCTTTTGCGCGGTCCGATTTCGGATCATCGAAGAAAGCGTCTTTCGGCGAGTCTTCGACAATTTTACCCTCGTCCATAAAGATCACCCGATTCGCCACTTTACGGGCAAAGCCCATTTCGTGGGTCACCACCATCATGGTCATTCCTTCGTTCGCCAGTTCCACCATCACGTCCAGTACTTCGTTGATCATCTCCGGATCCAGCGCCGATGTCGGTTCGTCAAACAGCATCGCAATAGGATCCATACACAACGCGCGAGCGATTGCCACACGCTGCTGCTGACCGCCGGAAAGCTGCGCCGGAAACTTATTGGCGTGAGCAGAAAGCCCGACACGCTCCAGCAGTTTCAGGGCTTTTTCACGAGCCGGCGCTTTATCGCGTTTAAGCACTTTCACCTGCGCCAGGGTCAGGTTTTCGATAATCGACAGATGAGGGAACAGCTCGAAATGCTGGAATACCATCCCGACGCGGGAACGCAGCTTTGCCAGATCGGTTTTCTTGTCGTTAACCACGATACCATCGACGGTGATTTCACCTTGCTGCACCGGTTCGAGGCCGTTGACGGTTTTAATCAGCGTTGATTTGCCGGAACCAGACGGGCCGCAAACCACCACCACTTCGCCTTTTTTCACTTCGGTTGAGCAGTCGGTCAGCACCTGAAAGTGACCATACCATTTTGAAACATTTTTCAGGGTAATCATTATGCTGTCCTTCTTTTCAAGTAGCTGACCAACAACGACGCGCTAAGACTAATAACGAAATAAACAAATCCGGCAAACAGGATCATCTCAACCTGCGTACCATCACGCTCACCAATGGTTGAGGCGGTACGGAAGAAATCGGCCAGGGATAACACATACACCAGTGAGGTATCCTGGAACAGTACGATGCCCTGAGTGAGCAGCAGCGGCACCATCGCGCGGAACGCCTGCGGCAGAATAATCAGTTTCATCGACTGCCAGTGAGTCATTCCCAACGCCAGCGCGGCGCTCGATTGACCACGAGAAATACTTTGAATACCAGCACGGATAATCTCTGAATAGTAGGCCGCTTCAAACATCGAAAACGCCACCATCGCCGAAATTAAACGGATATCATTTTTTGGCGATAATCCCAGCACGTTTTGCAGAAAACCCGGCACGATCAGGTAAAACCACAGCAAAACCATAACTAAAGGAATCGAGCGGAATACGTTAACGTAGGCTTTGGCAAACCACGCCACGGGCGCAAAGCTGGATAAACGCATCACCGCCAGCATCGTGCCCCACAAAATACCAATCACTACCGCCGTGACGGTGATTTTCAGGGTGATCACCAGCCCGTCGAGCAGATATGGCAGGGAAGGGACAATGGAACTCCAGTCAAACTCGTACATTATTTGCCCCCCATGTTGCCAGGCAGGCGAACTTTACGTTCAACCAGCGTCATCACCAGCATGATAAAAGCGTTAATCAACACATACGCCAGCGTAATGGCGGTAAACGACTCCCAGGCATGGGCTGAGTAATCGAGCAATTTACCCGCCTGCGCCGCCATATCCACCAGACCGATAGTCGAGGCGATGGCGGAGTTTTTCACCAGGTTCATCATCTCTGAGGTCATCGGCGGGACGATAACGCGATAAGCATTAGGCAGCAGTACGTATCGATAAGCCTGCGGTAGCGTCAGGCCCATCGCCAGCGCGGCATTTTTTTGCCCTCGCGGCAGCGACTGAATCGCGGCGCGTACCTGTTCGCAAACACGGGCGGCGGTAAACAGCCCCAGGCAGAGCATGGATGAAAGGAAAAACTGAATATTGGGATCCAGCTCGGCCTTAAACCACATGCCGATTTTCTCCGGCAGCAGCTCCGGGAGCACCAGATACCAGGTAAAGAATTGCACAATCAACGGCACGTTGCGGAACAGTTCGACATACAACGTACCCAGACCAGAGAGAAAACGGTTTGGAACGGTACGTAAAATGCCGAAAAATGAACCGACGAGGAAAGCGATAATCCAGGCGCAGATCGACAAAGCGATCGTCACCTGAAAACCACTCCAGATCCAACCAAGATAGGTGGTGTTGCCGAACGGGGCTTGTTGTAAAAAAATACCCCAGTTCCAGTCTATAGACATAAATCTACTCCAGAAAAAAGAGGGTAGCAGCGTTAACTGCTACCCTCGAAGATTGTTACCCAGCGTATTGCGGTTTTCAGGCCCGATGGGGAACGACCATCAGGCGTATAGTCTGTCCGTGCTACGTAACAATCGAGAGGGCTGGAATTTCCGCCCCTGGTTCTTGTAATTAGTTCAGTGCCTTGTCATTCGGTTCTTTGAACAGTGCTTTCATTTCGTCTGACAGTTCGAAATTCATGTTCAGGTTTTTCGGCGGAATTGGATTTTTGAACCACTTATCAAACCATTTTTCCGCTTCACCGGAGGTCTGCACCTGAGCGATGGTGTCATCCATCAGCTTTTTGAACTGCGGATCATCTTTACGCAACATACAACCGTAGGCCTCCTGAGACTGCGGCTTGCCGACGATTTCCCAGTTGTCTGGTTTCTTCGCTTTCGCACGTTCACCGGCCAGCAGAGCGTCATCCATCATAAAGGCAACGGCACGACCGCTTTCCAGGGTGCGGAAAGAGTCACCGTGATCTTTGGCGCTGATGATGCGCATATTCATTTTTTGCTCTTCATTCAGTTTGTTGAGCAAAACTTCAGAGGTAGTGCCGGAAGTGACGACTACGGCTTTGTCTTTCAGGTTGGCAAAATATTTGATATCGCCACCCTTTTTGGTCAACAGGCGCGTACCGACCACGAAAATAGTGTCAGAGAAAGCCGCCTGTTTTTGGCGTTCGACGTTGTTGGTGGTAGAACCACATTCAAAATCGAAAGTGCCGTTTTGCAGCAGTGGAATACGGTTTTGTGAGGTAATCGGAATCAGTTTTACCTGCAAGTCCGGTTTGTTGAGTTTCTTTTTCACTGCTTCAACAATGGCGTTGGAGTAATCCTGCGAGTAACCCACCACTTTTTGCTGATTGTCGTAATAAGAGAAAGGCACTGAAGATTCACGGTGACCGACGACAATCACACCGTTTTTGGCGATTTTGTCCAGCGTACTGCCCGCTGCCGGGGCGGCGTCATCTGCCTGTGCCAGTCCTGCGGAAAGCGCCAGGGCGAGGATTGCTGTGGCAGGTTTACGTAATTGCATATCCAACTCCTTTATCTTCTGCGTTAAGAACGCATGGATACCCGTTGTGAGTGTTTGTGTTGTTATCGTCTGCAACTTTATTGTGCAGTGTTGTGCCTGTTAGGTAACATTTAGTTTGGCTAAATGTAAAGATATTGCTGTTTTATTGTTTGTTTTTGCGAGATGCGCCGCACCATTCCGAAGCAAAATTCTTAAAATGCACTCTTTTAGTGCTACCGCTGGATTACTGTGGTGCAACTAGGTTGTACTGATGCTGATTCAGGGTTTGCCTTGTATAACAAAGCAATAGATGTGCCAAAGTTGGATAGGAGAATATTGTTATCCGGATAATGCACTGATGCCGCATCCGGTGAGCGTGCCGAAATATGGGATGTATTCCGGCACGATAAGAAGGGATTATTTACGTCGCTGACGCAGACTCATCAACACAGCAGCAAAACCAAACAATGCCGTCAGCACCCACAGCGGCCAGTTGCCGGTACGTGCGTATGGTGTGAGTCCGGTGGTCGGCGTCACGTTAGTGGTTAACACCTCGCGGGTGAACTGCGGGATCATCGCCTGAATCTCACCCTGCGGGCCAATCACCGCCGTAATGCCGTTGTTGGTGCTGCGCAACAGTGGGCGCGCCAGCTCCAGCGCACGCATTCGCGCCATCTGGAAGTGTTGCCATGGACCAATAGATTTACCAAACCACGCATCGTTGGAGATAGTCAGCAGATAGTCGGTATCCGGGCGGAAGTTATCGCGCACTTGCTCGCCGAGAATGATCTCGTAGCAAATAGCCGCAGTAAGCTCAATACCATTTGCCGACAGCGGCGGCTGGATATATGGCCCACGGCTGAACGACGACATCGGCAGATCAAAGAACGGTGCTAACGGACGCAGAATCGACTCCAGCGGGACAAACTCGCCAAACGGCACCAGATGGTTTTTGTTATAGCGATCGGCTGATTCGTAGCTGTACGGCGCACCTTTACCCAGCGTGATGATGGTGTTGTAGGTATCGTAGCGGTTCTGCTTATTGAGACGCGCGTCGACAATCCCGGTTACCAGCGAGCTACCTTTATCACGCAACTCACCGTCCAGTGCTTTGAGGAACGGTTGCTGATTAATTTCCAGATCGGTTATCGCCGACTCCGGCCAGATAATCAACGATGATTTGCCCATCAGCGGTGCCGTTGCGTTGTAGTAAATCTTCAGCGTATTAAGAAGCTGGCCTTCGTCCCATTTCAGCGATTGCGGAATATCGCCCTGAACCATCGAAACCTGAATGGTTTTCTCCGGTTGTGGGGTAAACCACTGGATGTAACGCAGCGGGAAGGGAAGGGCAAACAGCACGACGGCCACCACCAGCGGACGCCAGTTGCGTTTGACCAACGCCAGTGCCAGCAGGCCACTAACCATCATCAGCAGGAAGTTAATGGCTTCCACGCCCATTATCGGTGCCAGCCCTTTTAACGGGCCATCAATCTGGCTATAGCCGAACTGTAACCACGGGAAGCCGGTCAGTACCCAACCGCGCAGAAACTCGGTCACTTGCCAGAGGGCAGGGGCGGCAATCGCTACGCGCAGCCAGGTGGTTTTCGGCCACAGACGCGACAGCACGCCAGCAAACAGTCCGGTATACAGCGACAAATACGCCGCCAGCAGCACCACCAGGAAGATGTTAACCGGGCCAGGCATTCCGCCAAAGGTCGCGATGCTGACATAGACCCAGTTAATACCGCTGCCAAAGAGGCCAAATCCCCAGCAAAAGCCAATAGCGGCAGACTGGAGTGGACGGCGGTTAAAGGTCAACGCCTGAAGCCCCATCAGCGAAATAATCGCCGCAGGCCAGACGTCGTAAGGAGAGAAGGCCAGCGTTCCGCAGGCACCGAATAATAACGCCAGCAGCAGGCGAATGCGCTGGCGTTCAATTAATGAGGCAAAAGCCATGTAGTTATCTATCCAGTTTCGGTTTTATTCATCCAGCTTCGGCTGGGGTGAGTCATCCGGGATTTTGACATGAACCTGAATAATACGCCGACTGTCGGCCATCGCCACTTTGAACTGGTAACCGTCGATGTCGATAGTTTCGCCACGCGCCGGAAGATGCCCAAATGCCTGCATCACCAGACCACCGATAGTGTCGACTTCTTCATCGCTAAAGTGGGTGCCGAACGCTTCGTTGAAGTCTTCAATGGAAGCCAGTGCGCGTACGGTCCAGGTATGACGACTCAGCTGACGGAAGTCGATATCATCTTCTTCGTCATACTCGTCTTCAATCTCACCAACAATCAGTTCCAGGATGTCTTCAATGGTCACCAGACCGGAAACCCCACCGAATTCGTCAATAACGATCGCCATGTGGTAACGCTGAGAGCGAAACTCTTTCAGCATCCGGTCTACGCGCTTACTTTCAGGAACGACAACCGCCTGACGTAACACTTTGTCCATGCTGAAGGCTTCAGCATCGCTGCGCATAAACGGCAGCAAGTCTTTCGCCATCAGAATCCCTTCAATGTGATCTTTGTCTTCGCTAATCACCGGGAAACGTGAGTGGGCGGACTCGATGATGACATCAAGACATTCGTCCAGCGTCTGGTTGCGTTTCAGGGTAATCATCTGGGAGCGGGGGATCATGATGTCGCGAACGCGTTGGTCTGCGATGTCCATCACCCCTTCGAGCATATCGCGCGTATCTTCGTCGATAAGGTCGTTCTGCCCGGAATCACGGATCAGCGCCAGCAGTTCGTCACGGTTTTTCGGTTCACCGTGGAAAAGTTGGCTGAGTAACAGGGAGAAAAATCCCTTCTTGTTGCTTATCGTGTCACTACTGTGTGAATTGTCGTCGCTCATGGCGTCGTATGGGTTCTCATGTTAGTTAATCAAAACGCCGTCGTTAATCACCAACGGCGGGGACGTCTGCCAGTCAAATGCCTGGCAAATTATTCTTTCTCGGCAATGTACGGATCCTCATAGCCCAGAGCAAGCATAATCTCTGTTTCGAGGGCTTCCATTTCTTCTGCTTCGTCATCTTCGATGTGATCGTAACCTAACAAATGCAGACTGCCGTGCACCACCATATGCGCCCAGTGCGCCTCCAGTGGTTTGCCTTGCTCCTGAGCTTCCTTCTCAACCACCTGACGGCAGATAACCAGATCGCCCAGTAGCGACATTTCCATGCCAGGCGGCACTTCAAACGGGAAGGAGAGCACGTTGGTCGGCTTATCCTTACCGCGATAGGTCAGATTCAGACTGTGGCTTTCGGCGGTATCGACCACGCGAATCGTCACTTCCGATTCTTCCTGAAACTGCGGGATCACCGCATTCAGCCATGTCTGAAACTGGCTCTCTTCCGGTAACCCGGAATTATCTTCACATGCCAGTTGTAAATCGAGGATCACCTGACTCATTTTTGTTCCTGTTCTTCGCGCTTGCGTTCTGCTGCCAGCGCCGCTTTTCGTTTTTGTTCGGCTTCTTCCCAGGCTTCATAGGCGTTAACGATACGCGCCACCACAGGGTGACGAACCACGTCTTCGCTGTGGAAGAAGTTAAAGCTGATCTCTTCGACATCGGCCAGCACTTCGATGGCGTGACGTAAGCCTGATTTAGTATTACGCGGCAGGTCGATCTGTGTGACGTCGCCGGTGATAACCGCTTTTGAGTTAAAACCGATACGGGTCAGGAACATCTTCATCTGTTCGATGGTGGTGTTCTGGCTCTCATCGAGAATGATAAACGCGTCGTTCAGCGTACGACCACGCATATAGGCCAGCGGTGCGACTTCAATAACGTTGCGCTCAATCAGTTTCTCGACTTTCTCAAAGCCCAGCATTTCAAACAGCGCGTCGTACAGCGGGCGCAGATACGGGTCTACTTTCTGGCTTAAATCGCCAGGCAGGAAGCCCAGTTTCTCACCGGCTTCTACTGCCGGACGAGTCAGCAGAATACGGCGAATTTCCTGACGCTCCAGGGCATCAACTGCCGCAGCCACTGCCAGGTAGGTTTTACCCGTACCCGCCGGGCCAACGCCGAAGGTAATGTCATGGTCGAGAATATTGGCGATGTACTGCGCCTGGTTTGGCGTGCGCGGCTTAATTACGCCGCGTTTGGTTTTGATATTGACCGCTTTGCCGTACTCCGGCACGCTCTCCGCGCTTTGCTCCAGTACCCGCGCTTCTTTAATCGCAAGGTGGATCTGTTCCGGTTCGATATCCTGAATCTGACCGCGCATCGGGGCAGTATCGACATACAGGCTACGCAGAATGTCTGCCGCAGCGGTGACGCAAATCGGACGGCCGGTCAGTTTAAAGTGGTTATCGCGGCGATTGATCTCGATGCCGAGACGGCGTTCGAGCTGCTTGATGTTGTCATCAAACGGGCCGCACAGGCTCAACAGACGCGCATTGTCTGCTGGCTCCAGGGTGATTTCGCGAGTGTCTATGTTCAAACCGTTCCTCTTATCTGTATGCCGCCGGAAGCTGAACATTCACCGGCCTATAAGGAAATTATTCACGCCACAGGAAAAAGGCGCAAGCATTGCAATAAAGATGGGGATAAAGAGAGAAAAAACAAGGCCCACCGGAACGGCAGGCCTGAGAATTACGGCTGATAATAACCCACGCCAAGGTCGTTTTCTTTGCGGGTACGGGCAATCACTGATTCCGGTGTTTCTGCCACGCGCAGACCCATTTCATCTTCAGTACGCACCACTTTACCGCGCAGAGAGTTCGGGTAGACGTCGGTAATTTCTACATCGACGAATTTACCGATCATATCCGGCGTGCCTTCGAAGTTGACCACGCGGTTATTTTCCGTACGCCCGGAAAGCTCCATGATGCTCTTACGCGATGTACCTTCTACCAGAATACGCTGGGTGGTGCCGAGCATCCGGCGACTCCACGCCATCGCTTGCTGATTAATGCGCTCTTGCAGAATATACAGACGCTGCTTCTTCTCTTCTTCCGGAACATCATCAACCATATCGGCGGCTGGTGTACCCGGACGTGCAGAGAAGATAAAGCTGTAGCTCATGTCGAAATTGACGTCGGCAATCAGCTTCATCGTTTTCTCGAAGTCTTCGGTGGTTTCGCCAGGGAAGCCAACGATGAAATCAGAACTGATCTGAATATCTGGACGCGCCGCACGCAGTTTACGGATGATCGCTTTGTACTCCAGCGCCGTATGGGTACGGCCCATCAGGTTCAGAATGCGATCGGAACCGCTCTGTACCGGCAGATGCAGGAAGCTCACCAGCTCCGGCGTGTCGCGATACACTTCGATGATATCGTCGGTGAATTCGATCGGATGGCTGGTGGTAAAGCGAATACGATCGATCCCGTCGATCGCAGCAACCAGACGCAGCAGATCGGCAAACGATCCGGTGGTGCCGTCGTAGTTTTCACCACGCCAGGCGTTCACGTTCTGACCGAGCAGGTTGACTTCACGCACGCCCTGAGCCGCAAGCTGGGCAATCTCAAACAGAATATCGTCGGACGGACGGCTTACCTCTTCACCACGGGTGTAAGGCACCACGCAGTAGGTGCAATATTTATTGCAGCCTTCCATGATGGAGACAAACGCGGTCGGCCCTTCGGCGCGCGGTTCCGGCAGACGGTCAAACTTCTCGATTTCCGGGAAGCTGATATCTACCACCGGGCTGCGGTCGCCGCGCACGGAGTTGATCATCTCCGGCAGACGGTGCAGCGTTTGCGGCCCAAAAATAATATCGACATAGTGGGCGCGCTGGCGAATGTGCTCGCCTTCTTGCGATGCCACGCAGCCACCGACGCCGATAATCAGGTCTGGATTCTTCTCTTTTAACAGTTTCCAGCGACCCAACTGATGGAAGACTTTTTCCTGAGCCTTCTCGCGGATTGAGCAGGTGTTCAGCAGCAGCACATCCGCTTCTTCCGCCACGTCGGTCAGTTGATAGCCGTGGGTGGCATCCAGCAGATCGGCCATCTTCGATGAATCGTACTCGTTCATCTGACAGCCCCAGGTTTTAATATGGAGTTTTTTGGTCATCGACTTGCTCTTGCGAAATAGTAGCCAGGAATGCAGGGCGCATAGTGTAATGCTTTGCTGCCGTTGTGACCAGTATGAGCGTTATCAGCCCTTAGGGGTAAAAATCCTGTAAACTTAAAGCATATTGCTAACAGGATGATTGACCATGACAAATCAACCAACGGAAATTGCCATTGTCGGCGGAGGAATGGTCGGCGGCGCACTGGCGCTGGGGCTGGCACAGCACGGATTTGCGGTAACGGTGATCGAGCACGCAGAACCAGCGCCGTTTGTCGCTGATAGCCAACCGGACGTGCGGATCTCGGCGATCAGCGCGGCTTCGGTATCATTGCTTAAAGGGTTAGGGGTCTGGGATGCAGTACAGGCTATGCGTTGCCATCCTTACCGCAGACTGGAAACGTGGGAGTGGGAAACGGCGCATGTGGTGTTTGACGCCGCTGAACTTAAGCTACCGCTGCTTGGCTATATGGTGGAAAACACTGTCCTGCAACAGGCGTTGTGGCAGGCGCTGGAAGCGCATCCGAAAGTAACGTTACGTGTGCCAGGCTCGCTGATTGCGCTGCATCGCCATGATGATCTTCAGGAGCTGGAGCTGAAAGGCGGTGAAGTGATTCGCGCGAAGCTGGTGATTGGTGCCGACGGCGCAAATTCGCAGGTGCGGCAGATGGCGGGAATTGGCGTTCATGCATGGCAGTATGCGCAGTCGTGCATGTTGATTAGCGTCCAGTGCGAGAACGATCCCGGCGACAGCACCTGGCAGCAATTTACTCCGGACGGACCGCGTGCGTTTCTGCCGTTGTTTGATAACTGGGCATCGCTGGTGTGGTATGACTCTCCGGCGCGTATTCGCCAGTTGCAGAATATGAATATGGCACAGCTCCAGGCGGAAATCGCGAAGCATTTCCCGTCGCGTCTGGGTTACGTTACACCGCTTGCCGCTGGTGCGTTTCCGCTGACGCGTCGCCATGCGTTGCAGTACGTGCAGCCAGGGCTTGCGCTGGTGGGCGATGCCGCGCATACCATCCATCCGCTGGCGGGGCAGGGAGTGAATCTTGGTTATCGTGATGTCGATGCCCTGATTGATGTTCTGGTCAACGCCCGCAGCTACGGCGAAGCGTGGGCCAGTTATCCTGTCCTCAAGCGTTACCAGATGCGGCGCATGGCGGATAACTTCATTATGCAAAGCGGTATGGATCTGTTTTATGCCGGATTCAGCAATAATCTGCCACCACTGCGTTTTATGCGTAATCTCGGGTTAATGGCGGCGGAGCGTGCTGGCGTGTTGAAACGTCAGGCGCTGAAATATGCGTTAGGGTTGTAGCCTTACAACATTGCCGGATGCGTGCCAACCGTAGGTCGGATAAGACGCGGCAGCGTCGCATCCGACATTGAAGGATAAGACGTGTCAACATCGCATTCGACATTGAATGAACGCAGAAAAGCAAAAAGCTCGCCGAAGCGAGCTTTTTTAATGTGGCTGGGGTACGAGGATTCGAACCTCGGAATGCCGGAATCAGAATCCGGTGCCTTACCGCTTGGCGATACCCCAACTGGGTGCACTTACAAGGTAAGCGTCTTGAATAAATTGGCTGGGGTACGAGGATTCGAACCTCGGAATGCCGGAATCAGAATCCGGTGCCTTACCGCTTGGCGATACCCCAACAAATTGGTTTTGAATTTGCCGAACATATTCGACACATTCAGAATTTGGTGGCTACGACGGGATTCGAACCTGTGACCCCATCATTATGAGTGATGTGCTCTAACCAACTGAGCTACGTAGCCAGATTGTTTCTTCGATGGCTGGGGTACCTGGATTCGAACCAGGGAATGCCGGTATCAAAAACCGGTGCCTTACCGCTTGGCGATACCCCAATAACCGGGCGGTGAACCGCTTACTCGAAGAAGATGGCTGGGGTACCTGGATTCGAACCAGGGAATGCCGGTATCAAAAACCGGTGCCTTACCGCTTGGCGATACCCCATCCGTACAACGCTTTCTGGTGAATGGTGCGGGAGGCGAGACTTGAACTCGCACACCTTGCGGCGCCAGAACCTAAATCTGGTGCGTCTACCAATTTCGCCACTCCCGCAAAAAAGATGGTGGCTACGACGGGATTCGAACCTGTGACCCCATCATTATGAGTGATGTGCTCTAACCAACTGAGCTACGTAGCCATCTTTTTTTTCGCGATACCTTATCGGCGTTGCGGGGCGCATTATGCGTATAGAGCCTTGCAGCGTCAACCTCTTTTTCAAGGAAAATTGCTCGAAAGTGACTGTTTGGTTAGGTTGCGAACAGCGTGGCGCTATATTCGTCAATTATTGTTTACTTTGTGTTTTTTCCCACCCTACAGCCATTCTTTTGTCATACAGGATGAAATTCGGAATTTAACAATAGTGGTGGGAAATTAATCTATGAAATACTGGCCTACAGTGATGAGTTGTCAAACAGTGATGTGGCAAACCCGGAACATTTCCTTACTGCATATCAGAATCAACAAGCACCTCAATAACTGAAACAGCCCCGGATTTCACCGGGGCTGTTTCGCATTTCTTACTTATACGCCGACTGGTGAACACCAACCGCGCGACCAGACGGATCGTCCATTTTCTTGAACGCTTCATCCCATTCGATCGCTTTAGCGGAAGAACAAGCGACGGAAGGACCGCCCGGCACGCACTCAGCGGCGCTCGGAAGCGGGAATAGTTCTTCAAAGATCTCCCGATACAAGTACGCTTCTTTAGAGGTTGGCGTGTTGTACGGGAAGCGGAAGCGGGCAGTTTCCAGTTGCTGATCAGAAACCTGCTGCGCAGCCACTTCTTTCAGGGTGTCGATCCAACTGTAACCGACGCCATCGGAGAACTGCTCTTTCTGCCGCCAGGCCACGCTTGCAGGCAGATACGCTTCAAAACATTCACGCAGGATGTGTTTTTCCATTTTGCCGTTACCGCACATTTTATCCTGTGGGTTAATACGCATCGCCACATCAAGGAATTTTTTGTCGAGGAACGGAACGCGTGCTTCCACGCCCCAGGCTGACATCGCTTTGTTGGCGCGCGCGCAGTCATACATATGCAGGGCCAGCAGTTTACGCACCGTCTCTTCATGCAGTTCTTTGGCATTCGGTGCTTTGTGGAAGTAAAGATAACCGCCGAACACTTCATCAGAACCTTCACCGGACAGCACCATTTTAATGCCCATCGCCTTGATCTTACGCGACATTAAATACATCGGTGTTGAAGCGCGAATAGTGGTCACATCATAAGTTTCGATGTGGTAAATCACGTCGCGGATGGCATCCAGACCTTCCTGTACAGTGAAGTGAATTTCGTGATGCACCGTGCCCAGATGGTTTGCCACTTCCTGGGCTGCTTTAAGATCCGGTGAACCCGGCAGACCTACAGCAAAGGAGTGTAACTGCGGCCACCAGGCTTCAGAGCGTTCCTGATCTTCCACGCGACGGGCTGCGTATTTCTTGGTGATAGCGGAAATAATTGAGGAATCCAGACCACCAGAAAGCAGCACACCGTAAGGCACATCAGACATCAGATGGCTTTTAACGGAATCTTCAAGTGCCTGACGCAGCTCGTTTTTGTCGGTTACGTTATCTTTCACCGCATCGTAGTCGAACCAGTCGCGATGATAATAAGAACGGATTTCGCCGTCCTGGCTCCACAAATAGCTCCCCGCCGGGAACTCTTTAATCGTGCGGCAAACTGGCACCAGGGCTTTCATTTCTGAGGCCACATACAGCTGACCGTGTTCGTCATAGCCCATATACAGTGGGATGATCCCCAGATGGTCGCGACCAATCAGGTAGGCATCTTTTTCGCTGTCGTACAAGGCAAAGGCAAACATGCCCTGCAAGTCGTCGAGAAATTCCGGCCCTTTTTCCTGATACAGCGCGAGGATCACTTCACAGTCAGATCCGGTCTGGAACTGATAACGATCGCCATATTCGGCGCGCAGTGCCTGGTGGTTGTAGATTTCACCGTTTACCGCCAGCACATGAGTTTTTTGTTGGTTGTAGAGAGGTTGCGCCCCCGCGTTAACGTCAACAATTGACAGACGTTCGTGGGCGAGAATGGCGTTATCGCTGGCATAAATACCGGACCAGTCCGGGCCACGATGACGCATCAGGCGTGACAGCTCGAGGGCTTTCTTACGCAGCTCAACTGCGTCTGTTTTGATATCGAATACGCCAAAAATTGAACACATAACCTTCTCCGTTAACCTGGTATTTGTTGCTTGTTGTGTTTGCTTGTTTAAAAAAATGCCGCAAAGCAGCACTGTGCGCAAGCGATTTGGCGGTGAAAAAATAAAAAACGTAATGGTGATTGTCGATTGGTGAAAAAAGGTCTGGTGTGAGGATATATTTATTGATGAATCGATAATTTTTAGCGGGTTTTATTGAATGTTTATATTTTACGGGGGCCAAATTGCTGACAAAGTGCGATTTGTTCATGCCGGATGCGGCGTGAACGCCTTATCCGGCCTACAAAAGCATGAAAATTCAATATATTGCAGGAGCTGCGTAGGCCTGATAAGCGTAGCGCATCAGGCAGTTTGGCGTTTGTCATCAGAGCCAACCACGTCCTGAGACGTGGTTGCTATTCAGATAACGTCGATTTCAGCGACTGACGGGTAAATCCAGCTGGGGCGGAAAGGCATACTGTCGATATCGTCGAGCGACGAAACACCAGAAAGCACCAGAATCGTCTCCAGACCTGCCTGGAAGCCGGCCAGAATATCGGTACGCAGGTTATCGCCGACAATCACTGTTTCTTCCGAATGCGCCTGCATTTTGTTTAATGCTGCGCGGATGATCCACGGGCTGGGCTTACCAACATAGAACGGTTTGCGCCCGGAGATTTTCTCAATCCCTGCACACAACGCGCCACAAGCGGGATAAAAACCGCGCCCGTGGGTGTCCGGATTGGTGGCGATAAAACGTGCACCGTTAGCGACGAAATAGGCTGCTTTATGCATCATGTCCCAGTTGTAGGAACGCGTTTCGCCAACAATCACGAAATCAGGGTTCACATCGGTAATAGTGAAACCGGCTTTGTACAGTTCATGAATCAGTGCGCCTTCGCCCACCACATACGCTTTCTTGCCTTCCTGGCGACGCAGGAAATCGGCAGTCGCCATCGCAGAGGTATAAAACACGCTGTCAGGTACATCGACACCTGCGGTGGCAAAGCGGTTCGCCAGATCTTGCCCAGTCTGCGAAGGATAGTTGGTCAGCAACACCAGCGGCAGGCCTTTATCCATAATTCCGTGCAAAAATTCCGCTGCACCCGGTACGGCGACGTTATCGTGCATCAGCACGCCGTCGATATCGCAAATTACATTTTTAATGGTCATGGACTACCCAGAATATTGACAACAATAAGCGCCACTATAAAAGCACATTAATTTTCCAGCAAATGCTGGAGCAAAATACCGTTGAGCATGGCGCGTTTTACCAGCGCAAAAGCGCCGATTGCCGAGCGGTGATCCAGCTCAGAACGTACCACCGGCAGATTAGTGCGAAACGCCTTCAGCGCCTGGGTATTAATGCAGCTTTCAATAGCAGGGAGCAGCACTTTATCGGCTTCGGTGATTTCACCGGCAATAACAATTTTTTGCGGATTAAATAAGTTGATAGCAATGGCGATGGTTTTACCCAGATGACGACCGACATACTCAATTACTTCCGACGCCAGACTATCGCCTTTGTTCGCGGCTTTGCAGATCGTTTTGATGGTGCAGTCGTCCAGCGGCACGCGGCTCTGGTAGCCCTGCTTTAACAGATTCAACACCCGTTGTTCAATGGCAGCGTTGGCGGCGATAGTTTCCAGGCAGCCAAAGTTGCCGCAGTGGCAGCGTTCACCCAGCGGTTCGACCTGAATATGGCCAATTTCACCGACGTTGCCGTTGCGGCCAATAAAAATGCGCCCGTTAGAGATGATTCCGGCCCCGGTTCCGCGATGGACACGCACTAAAATGGAGTCTTCGCAATCCTGACTTGCACCGAAGTAGTGCTCTGCCAGCGCCAGACTACGGATATCGTGACCAACGAAACAGGTCACTTTAAAACGCTCTTCCAGTGCTTCTACCAGCCCCCAGTTTTCCACCTGAATATGCGGCATGTAATGAATTTTGCCGCTGTCCGGGTCAACAAGTCCAGGCAGGATCACGGAAATGGCGATCAGCTCGCGCAGCTTGCGTTGGTAGCTATCAATAAACTGAGCAATGGCATTCAGCAGGGCATGTTCCAGCGTCTGCTGGGTACGTTCCGGCAGCGGGTAATGTTCTTCTGCCAGCACTTTGCTGCTGAGATCAAACAGAGTGATGGTGGCGTCGTGACGACCAAGCCGTACACCGATTGCGTGGAAATTGCGGGTTTCGGTGACGATAGAGATAGCGCGGCGGCCCCCGGTGGAGGCCTGCTGATCAACTTCTTTGATCAGCCCGCGTTCGATAAGCTGACGCGTAATTTTGGTTACGCTGGCGGGGGCAAGCTGGCTTTGCTCGGCAATCTGAATCCGCGAGATTGGCCCGTACTGGTCAATCAGGCGATAAACCGCCGCGCTGTTAAGCTGTTTTACGAGATCAACATTACCTATCTGAGCTTGTCCGCCTGGTGTCATACTTTCTCTTATTGAGTTACGACCTCGTTACCGTTAACGATGGTCTTGGTGATTTTAAAATCAGGTGTGAATGCGGTCAGGTTGGCTACTTTACCTGCGGCGAGTGTGCCGAGACGTTTCTCAACGCCAATCGCACGCGCCGGATAGAGCGTCGCCATACGCAGCACTTCATCCAGTGCGATACCGCAATGTTCGACCAGATTACGCACGCCTTCAATCATGGTTAAGGATGAACCGCTTAACGTACCGTTCTCATCCACACAAAGTCCGTTACGGTAGTATATTGTTTTACCCGCAAAAATGAACTGTTCAATGTTGGCACCTGCTGGCGCGGTGGCGTCGGTAACCAGACACAGTTTGTCGCCTTTCAGGCGTTTAGCGTTACGAATGTTGGCGTAATCAACATGCAGGCCATCAGCGATAATACCGCAATAAATGTCAGCTTCGTCGAGGATCGCGCCCGCCAGGCCCGGTTCACGACCGGTAATATACGGCATCGCGTTGTACAGATGGGTGGCAAAGGTAATCCCCGCGCGGAAACCGGCTTTCGCTTCTTTCAACGTCGCGTTGGAGTGACCGGCAGAAACCACAATCCCGGCATTTGCCAGTTTGCTGATGACTTCTGCAGGAACTATTTCCGGTGCCAGGGTCACTTTAGTAATGACGTCGGCGTTCTTACACAGGAAATCGACCAGCGCGGCATCAGGCTTACGCACAAAATTCGGATTATGGGTGCCTTTTTTTACCAGATTCAGCCACGGACCTTCCAGATGCAGACCTAACGCCTGATTCGGATGTTTTGCCAGGTACTCGCGCATAACGCGCACGCCCTGTTTCATCAGCTCATCGCTGGTGGTGATAAGCGTCGGCAGATAGTTAGT
The DNA here is from genome assembly GCF_019375075.1 of Escherichia sp. XD33. Classification (NCBI taxonomy): domain Bacteria; kingdom Pseudomonadati; phylum Pseudomonadota; class Gammaproteobacteria; order Enterobacterales; family Enterobacteriaceae; genus Escherichia; species Escherichia sp. XD33. The sequence goes on along the minus strand of NZ_JAENDM010000011.1, from coordinate 27,746 downwards.
ACAGCCTGATTTCTCATTGGCGTTCTGCATGATTTCCAGCGTTTCCACGCTGACCGCTTCAGCGGTGTCGTTAAACTGTACGCCGCCGCAGCCGTTTAACTGCACATCGATAAAACCGGGGGAGAGAATGGCCCCGTTCAGTGAACGTTGTTCGATCTCTGGCGGCAGTTCCGCTACCGGACAGACGCTTTTAATCAGGCCATCAGCGATAACAACCGCGTGGTCATCAAGAAATTCGTGGCCGGTAAAGATCCGGCCCTGGGTTAATGCATACATTCTGACCCCCGATTTTAAAAAATATTGCCCTGAGCAAGGAGCCAGGGCAGGGATAACAATTACAGACCTTTGATATTTTCTGCTTCTAATTCATTGAAATATCTTAAAGTCTTAACTTTCAGCTCCATGGTGGAAGGTTCATCGCATACCATGATCGCTTTTGGATGCAGTTGCAGACAGCTGATGGTCCACATGTGGTTCACGCAACCTTCAACGGCGGCCTGCAGTGCCAGTGCTTTCTGGCTACCCAGCACCAGAATCATCACTTCTTCGGCATCCAGCAATGTACCAACACCGACAGTCAGGGCATATTTTGGCACCTGATTGACATCGTTATCAAAGAAACGAGAGTTCGCGACGCGAGTGTCATGAGTCAGGGTTTTGATACGAGTACGAGAAGCCAGAGAAGACGCCGGTTCGTTAAATGCAATATGACCGTCGTTACCTACACCGCCCATAAACAGATGAATTTTTCCGTAAGAACGGATTTTTTCTTCATACTGGCGGCACTCGGCGTCGATATCCGGGGCGTTGCCGTTGAGAAGGTTGATGTTTTCTGCTGGAATATCAACGTGATCGAAGAAATTACGGTGCATAAAGCTGTAGTAGCTTTCCGGATGCTCTTTCGGCAGACCGACATATTCGTCCATGTTGAAGGTGACAACGTGCTTAAAGCTGACCTGGCCTGCTTTATGCATTTCGACTAACGCTTTATAGGTGGTCATTGGCGTGCCGCCAGTTGGCAGGCCCAGAACAAACGGACGATCGGCAGTCGGTTTGAACGCATTGATACGATTGACGATATGGCGAGCAGCCCATTTACCGACCTGTTCAGCGGTAGTCAGGGGGATCAGTCTCATTATTCACCTCAATAAGTAAAATGTAAGCCGTTGGCGGATTAGGCATCTTTAAGCGTAACCTGGATTTGCGCAGACAGGCGTCAATCCGACCTGATTTTTTGAATGATAAAATAAGTTTTCTGGTTTAGCCAGTAAAAGGGAGTGATGATAACGATATTTGGTGACAAAACTCACAAAAGACACGCGTTTAATTTGCGATACGAATTAAATTTTCACACACTCTGTAGCAGATGATCTAACAATCTGATTACAGAACATCGGCAGTACAATTTGCAGCAAAATAAAAATACGGCTTTAAACGAGCCAAATAGGGTTCTCGTAGGGGGAATAAGATGAATATTTTAGGTTTTTTCCAGCGACTCGGTAGGGCGTTACAGCTCCCTATCGCGGTGCTGCCGGTGGCGGCACTGTTGCTGCGATTCGGTCAGCCAGATTTACTTAACGTTGCGTTTATTGCCCAGGCGGGCGGTGCGATTTTTGATAACCTCGCATTAATCTTCGCCATCGGTGTGGCATCCAGCTGGTCGAAAGACAGCGCAGGTGCGGCGGCGCTGGCGGGTGCGGTAGGTTACTTTGTGTTAACCAAAGCGATGGTGACCATCAACCCAGAAATAAACATGGGTGTACTGGCGGGTATCATTACCGGTCTGGTTGGTGGCGCAGCCTATAACCGTTGGTCCGATATTAAACTGCCGGACTTCCTGAGCTTCTTCGGCGGCAAACGCTTTGTGCCGATTGCCACCGGCTTCTTCTGCCTGGTGCTGGCGGCCATTTTTGGTTACGTCTGGCCGCCGGTACAGCACGCTATCCATGCAGGAGGCGAGTGGATCGTTTCTGCGGGCGCGCTGGGTTCCGGTATCTTTGGTTTCATCAACCGTCTGCTGATCCCAACCGGTCTGCATCAGGTGCTGAACACCATCGCCTGGTTCCAGATTGGTGAATTCACCAACGCGGCGGGTACGGTTTTCCACGGTGATATCAACCGCTTCTATGCCGGTGACGGCACCGCGGGGATGTTCATGTCCGGCTTCTTCCCGATTATGATGTTCGGTCTGCCGGGTGCGGCGCTGGCGATGTACTTCGCAGCACCGAAAGAGCGTCGTCCGATGGTTGGCGGGATGCTGCTTTCTGTTGCTGTTACTGCGTTCCTGACCGGTGTGACTGAGCCGCTGGAATTCCTGTTCATGTTCCTTGCACCGCTGCTGTACCTCCTGCACGCACTGCTGACCGGTATCAGCCTGTTTGTGGCAACACTGCTGGGTATCCATGCTGGCTTCTCTTTCTCTGCGGGGGCTATCGACTACGCGTTGATGTATAACCTGCCGGCCGCCAGCCAGAACGTCTGGATGCTGCTGGTGATGGGTGTTGTCTTCTTCGCTATCTACTTCGTGGTGTTCAGTTTGGTTATCCGCATGTTCAACCTGAAAACGCCGGGTCGTGAAGATAAAGAAGACGAGATCGTTACTGAAGAAGCCAACAGCAACACTGAAGAAGGCCTCAATCAACTGGCGACCAACTATATTGCTGCGGTTGGCGGCACTGACAACCTGAAAGCAATTGACGCCTGTATCACCCGTCTGCGCCTTACAGTGGCTGACTCTGCCCGCGTTAACGATACGATGTGTAAACGTCTGGGTGCTTCTGGTGTAGTAAAACTGAACAAACAGACTATTCAGGTGATTGTTGGCGCGAAAGCAGAATCCATCGGCGATGCGATGAAGAAAGTCGTTGCCCGCGGTCCGGTAGCAGCTGCGTCAGCTGAAGCAACTCCGGCAACTGCCGCGCCTGTAGCAAAACCGCAGGCTGTACCAAACGCGGTATCTATCGCGGAGCTGGTATCGCCGATTACCGGTGATGTCGTGGCACTGGATCAGGTTCCTGACGAAGCATTCGCCAGCAAAGCGGTGGGTGACGGTGTGGCGGTGAAACCGACAGATAAAATCGTCGTATCACCAGCCGCAGGGACAATCGTGAAAATCTTCAACACCAACCACGCGTTCTGCCTGGAAACCGAAAAAGGCGCGGAGATCGTCGTCCATATGGGTATCGACACCGTAGCGCTGGAAGGTAAAGGCTTTAAACGTCTGGTGGAAGAGGGTGCGCAGGTAAGCGCAGGGCAACCGATTCTGGAAATGGATCTGGATTACCTGAACGCTAACGCCCGCTCGATGATTAGCCCGGTGGTTTGCAGCAATATCGACGATTTCAGTGGCTTGATCATTAAAGCTCAGGGCCATGTTGTGGCGGGTCAAACACCGCTGTATGAAATCAAAAAGTAATCTGCTTTATGCCTGATGCGACGCTTGACGCGTCTTATCAGGCCTACAAAAGCTCAGTCCAGGTTGGATAAGACGCTTAAGCGTCGCATCCAACAATGACGCAGGACTGGCAAAAGCGGTGGAGATCTTCTCTGCCGCTTTTTTTTTCATCAATCATCCCCATAATCTCAGTGAGATTTTCGATTTTCACTAACTAACAGTTGTCAGCCTGTCCCGCTTATAAGATCATACGCCGTTATACGTTGTTTACGCTTTGAGGAATCCACGATGAGTGAGGCAGAAGCCCGCCCGACTAACTTTATCCGTCAGATCATCGATGAAGATCTGGCCAGTGGTAAGCACACCACAGTACACACCCGTTTCCCGCCGGAGCCGAATGGCTATCTGCATATTGGCCATGCGAAATCTATCTGCCTGAACTTCGGGATCGCCCAGGACTATAAAGGCCAGTGCAACCTGCGTTTCGACGACACTAACCCGGTAAAAGAAGATATCGAGTATGTTGAGTCGATCAAAAACGACGTAGAGTGGTTAGGTTTTCACTGGTCTGGTAACGTCCGTTACTCCTCCGATTATTTTGATCAGCTCCACGCCTATGCGATCGAACTGATCAATAAAGGCCTGGCGTACGTTGATGAACTGACGCCGGAACAGATCCGCGAATACCGCGGCACCCTGACGCAACCGGGTAAAAACAGCCCGTACCGCGACCGCAGCGTTGAAGAGAACCTGGCGCTGTTCGAAAAAATGCGTGCCGGTGGTTTTGAAGAAGGTAAAGCCTGCCTGCGTGCGAAAATCGACATGGCTTCACCGTTTATCGTGATGCGCGATCCGGTGCTGTACCGTATTAAATTTGCTGAACACCACCAGACTGGCAACAAGTGGTGCATCTACCCGATGTACGACTTCACCCACTGCATCAGCGATGCCCTGGAAGGTATTACGCACTCTCTGTGTACGCTTGAGTTCCAGGACAACCGTCGTCTGTACGACTGGGTACTGGACAACATCACGATTCCTGTTCACCCGCGCCAGTATGAGTTCTCGCGCCTGAATCTGGAATACACCGTGATGTCCAAGCGTAAGTTGAACCTGCTGGTGACCGACAAGCACGTTGAAGGCTGGGATGACCCGCGTATGCCGACCATTTCCGGTCTGCGTCGTCGTGGTTACACTGCGGCTTCTATTCGTGAGTTCTGCAAACGCATCGGCGTGACCAAGCAGGACAACACCATTGAGATGGCGTCGCTGGAATCCTGCATCCGTGAAGATCTCAACGAAAATGCGCCGCGCGCAATGGCGGTTATCGATCCGGTGAAACTGGTTATCGAAAACTATCAGGGCGAAGGCGAAATGGTTACCATGCCGAACCATCCGAACAAACCGGAAATGGGCAGCCGTCAGGTGCCGTTTAGCGGTGAGATTTGGATTGATCGCGCCGATTTCCGCGAAGAAGCTAACAAGCAGTACAAACGTCTGGTGCTGGGTAAAGAAGTGCGTCTGCGTAATGCTTATGTGATTAAGGCAGAACGCGTCGAGAAAGATGCCGAAGGTAATATCACCACCATCTTCTGTACTTATGACGCCGATACCTTAAGCAAAGATCCGGCAGATGGTCGTAAAGTCAAAGGTGTTATTCACTGGGTGAGCGCGGCACATGCGCTGCCGGTTGAAATCCGTTTGTATGACCGTCTGTTCAGCGTGCCTAACCCAGGTGCTGCGGATGATTTCCTGTCGGTGATTAACCCGGAATCGCTGGTGATCAAACAGGGCTTTGCTGAACCGTCGCTGAAAGATGCGGTTGCGGGTAAAGCATTCCAGTTTGAGCGTGAAGGTTACTTCTGCCTCGATAGCCGCCATTCTACGGCGGAAAAACCGGTATTTAACCGCACCGTTGGGCTGCGTGATACCTGGGCGAAAGTAGGCGAGTAATTTTAAGTTTCGCTATGCCGGATGGGGCGTTTACGTCGCATCCGGCAAGGAACAGACAAACAGTTTCAAACGCTAAATTGCCTGATGCGCTACGCTTATCAGGCCTACATGATCTCTGCAATATATTGAGTTTGCGTGCTTTTGTAGGCCGGATAAGGCGTTCACGCCGCATCCGGCAAGAAATATGCAAACAATCCAAAACGCCGCGCTCTGCGGCGTTTTTTCTGCTTTTCTTCGCGAATTAATTCCGCTTCGCAATTTATCCATAAAATAAATTTAAAATCACAAAACATAATTAAATAAAATGTAACCGCTTTCATCTTGCTGGAAATTCACGCTTTTATTCTTCTGCAAGCCTTTCAACCGCAAACTTAAGCCTTGTAACAAAAATCATCAAAATATGTGCGGTTGCTCATGTTCTTACATTCTGGTTACAGAAAGAGATTGATAATTCGCGTCGCGAAAAATAGTCTGTTCCTGTAGTCAGCGAGACTTTTCTCAACGCTACTTTTTTAATTTTTATTTTTTTTCGCTGTTCACCTTTGGTGCAGCAATTTATACGTCAAAGAGGATTAACCCATGCGTACGTTTAGTGGCAAACGTAGTACGCTGGCGCTGGCTATCGCCGGTGTTACAGCAATGTCGGGCTTTATGGCAATGCCGGAGGCTCGCGCCGAAGGATTCATCGACGATTCAACCTTAACCGGCGGTATATATTACTGGCAGCGTGAACGCGACCGTAAAGATGTTACCGACGGCGACAAATACAAAACCAACCTTTCTCACTCCACCTGGAATGCCAACCTCGATTTTCAGTCTGGTTATGCTGCTGATATGTTCGGCCTTGATATTGCCGCGTTTACGGCGATTGAAATGGCGGAAAACGGCGACAGCTCTCACCCGAACGAAATCGCGTTTTCAAAAAGTAATAAAGCCTATGACGAAGACTGGTCCGGCGACAAAAGCGGTATAAGCCTGTATAAAGCAGCGGCCAAATTTAAATACGGTCCGGTTTGGGCGAGGGCAGGTTATATTCAGCCAACCGGTCAGACGCTGTTAGCGCCTCACTGGAGCTTTATGCCGGGTACTTATCAGGGTGCGGAAGCCGGAGCGAATTTTGATTACGGCGATGCCGGTGCATTGAGTTTCTCCTACATGTGGACCAACGAATACAAAGCGCCGTGGCATCTGGAAATGGATGAGTTTTATCAGAACGATAAAACCACCAAAGTTGATTATCTGCACTCCCTTGGGGCGAAATACGACTTCAAAAATAACTTCGTACTGGAAGCGGCTTTTGGTCAGGCGGAAGGGTATATCGATCAATATTTTGCCAAAGCCAGCTACAAATTTGATATCGCCGGTAGCCCGTTAACCACCAGCTACCAGTTCTACGGTACCCGCGATAAAGTTGACGATCGCAGCGTCAACGACCTTTATGACGGCACCGCCTGGCTGCAGGCGTTGACCTTTGGTTACCGGGCGGCTGACGTAGTGGATTTGCGCCTCGAAGGCACCTGGGTTAAGGCTGACGGTCAGCAGGGATACTTCCTGCAACGTATGACTCCAACCTACGCTTCCTCAAACGGTCGCCTGGATATCTGGTGGGACAACCGTTCTGACTTCAACGCCAACGGCGAAAAAGCAGTCTTCTTCGGTGCGATGTATGACCTGAAAAACTGGAATCTTCCAGGCTTCGCCATCGGCGCTTCCTACGTTTACGCATGGGATGCTAAACCTGCGACCTGGCAGAGCAATCCGGATGCGTACTACGACAAAAACCGGACTATTGAAGAGTCTGCATACAGCCTGGATGCGGTCTATACCATTCAGGACGGTCGCGCCAAAGGCACGATGTTCAAACTGCACTTCACCGAATACGACAACCACTCCGACATCCCAAGCTGGGGCGGTGGTTACGGCAACATCTTCCAGGATGAGCGTGACGTAAAATTTATGGTAATCGCACCATTCACCATCTTCTGATGCCCGACGCGGCAGGTTTTGTGCCTGCCGCACGTTTGAGGAATTTGCTATGAAAAAACTGATTCTCATCGCCATGATGGCATCGGGGCTGGTAGCTTGTGCGCAATCAACCGCACCACAGGAAGACAGCCGTCTGAAAGAGGCATACAGCGCCTGTATCAACACCGCGCAAGGTTCGCCGGAAAAAATTGAAGCCTGCCAGAGCGTGTTAAACGTGCTGAAGAAAGAGAAACAACATCAGCAGTTTGCCGACCAGGAAAGTGTCCGCGTACTGGATTATCAGCAGTGTCTGCGTGCAACGCAAACCGGAAATGATCAGGCGGTGAAAGCCGATTGTGATAAGGTCTGGCAGGAAATTCGCAGTAATAACAAATAAGTGAGAGCTGTAACTCTCGCTTTTCTTATTTCCCTTGCATAAAAAAGCCAACCCGCAGGTTGGCTTTTCTCGTTCAGGCTGGCTTATTTGCCTTCGTGCGCGTGCTCATCTTCGCGGCAATCGCCTTCGGCACAGTGACCGTAAAGATAGAGACTGTGGTTAGTCAGGCGAATGCCATGTTTTGCGGCAATTTCACGCTGACGCGCTTCGATGGAATCATCACTAAATTCGATAACCTTGCCGCAGTCGAGGCAGATCAGGTGATCGTGGTGATGTTGCTGTGTCAGTTCAAATACGGATTTACCGCCTTCAAAATTGTGGCGGGTGACGATACCAGCGTCGTCAAACTGGTTCAGTACGCGATATACCGTAGCCAGACCAATTTCTTCACCCATATCGATCAGACGTTTGTATAAATCTTCCGCACTGACGTGATGGTTGTCCGGCTCCTGAAGAACTTCCAGGATTTTTAAACGAGGAAGCGTTACTTTCAGGCCAGCTTTCTTTAGGGCGGTATTGTTATCAGTCATGCGGAATCTGTCCTGTTACTAAGCGGTTCACTTCATTAGAAGAAGTGACAGAATTTGCTCTTGAGATAATGCGTATCATTATAGAATTGCCACGCCTAAATGAAAACCACAAGTCCCTGGCAAATATTGTTAATAAAAACGTGGCATAGCTTACATTTACAACGGCAAGGCCACTTGAACACCGGGACATTGTACAGGTACAACAGCAAAAGTTACAAATTTGTAGCAATTATTTTGATTGGCATTATCTATTAATACGGCGTAGACATGAGTCTACGCCGCATCACATCAGGCATTGAGAATTTCGTCGAGATGCAACTCTTCAGAAATCTGTTTAACCCATTTTTCTACACGTTCAGCGGTCAGTTCCGGCTGACGGTCTTCGTCGATAGCCAGACCGACAAAGTGGTCGTCATCTGCCAGACCTTTTGATGCTTCGAAATGATAGCCCGCAGTTGGCCAGTGACCAACGATGGTTGCACCGCGCGGTTCAATGATGTCGCGGATGGTGCCCAATGCGTCGCAGAAATATTCGGCGTAATCTTCCTGGTCACCACAACCAAACAGCGCAACCAGTTTGCCATTGAAATCAATCTCTTCGAGAGTCGGGAAGAAGTCATCCCAGTCACACTGCGCTTCGCCGTAATACCAGGTTGGGATGCCCAGCAGCAGAATGTCATAAGCTTCCAGATCTTCTTTGCTGCTTTTTGCAATGTCATGGACATCGGCAACGTCTTTACCAAGCTGTTTTTGAATCATTTTTGCGATATTTTCGGTATTACCGGTGTCGCTGCCGAAAAAGATGCCAGTGATAGCCATGAGTGAAATAACCTCTTGAAACTTATTGAAATGGGGGTGGAAAATTGCCCACGGATAAAGGCAATCATAGCAGAACAGGCAGTCTTGCGGAATCAGCAAACGAGCAGGACTGCACACTGTGCTACATGAAAGTGGAAATTTAAACGATGCCCTGACTACGCAGCGCCGCCAGTTGCTGCATTAACATCTCTTCGATCAGTTCGCTACGGCTCATATTGCGCGATTCCGCCAGCTCGTTCAGCGCCTCGACAGCTTCCGCGTTCAGCTTCAGTTCGACACGCTTAAGGCCACGTACTTTGTCGCGTTTTAGTTGGTTGCGTTTATTAATACGCAGCTGTTCATCGCGCGAAAGCGGATTAGTTTTCGGTCGTCCCGGTCGACGCTCGTGCGCGAACAGATCTAATGTCGTACGGTCCGTTTGTTCTTTGGCCATGATCTTGGTGACTTCGGGGGAAACAATCAGCCAGGCCTCTGCCCGGATGGATAGCGCGCCATAATACATCAGCGCGATGAGTCACGCCAACGCCCACGCGCGGAAAGCGACGCGGACGCTGGGTTTTTAATCAGTTGCGTTAATCATTGAGATAGCGACGGATAGCGCGTAATACCGCATCTGGTTTTTCAGCATGGACCCAGTGACCCGCGCCTGCAATGACATGCGCCCGTGCCTGTGGAAATTGTGCCAGTAAATCATCACGGTACTGCTCGCTAACATACGGAGAATTACCACCAGGGATAAACAGGGCAGGGTGATCCCATGCCGGGATTTTCTCCCAACCCACAATATGCGGATACTGATCCCACAATACCGGCACGTTAAAGCGCCACTCCCCGTCAACAAAAGATTTCAACAGAAACTGAATCACCCCTTCTTCATTAAGATGCTGGCGCATTATTGCTGCTGCTTGCTGGCGAGTTTGTGCGTCCGATTCACTGACCGCGTTGATAGCTGCGAAAATCTCATCATGACGGCGTACGTGATAGTCGACCGGTGCGATATCGATCGCCACCAGTTTATCGATGCGATCGGGGGCCAGTGCAGTAAGTGCCATTACCGCTTTACCGCCCATGGAGTGACCGATAAATGTTGCTTTGTCGATCTGCAGTGCATCCAGGGTATCAACAAGATCCTGCGCCATCGCCGGGTAATTCATTACCGGCTCTCTCGGTGAAAGACCGTGGTTACGCATATCAACCTGGATGATATTGTGATCGTTTACCAGATCGCGAGCCAGTACGCCAAGGTTGTCGAGGCTACCAAACAGACCATGGACAAGAACGATGGGAGAATTATTGTGCTGGTTTTGTGCAGTTTGCGCGCGGATATTCAATTTCATGGCAAAGTTCTTTTTTTCGCGTTGTCGGGTTAGGGTATTATGTTGACCATTGTGCCACAGGGCTGCAACAAATAAGGTTTATTCCGAGTTTTTCTGCAAGCCAGGCTTGACGCTATCCGCTGCCGGGATTTATTCATATACTCCTGGCGACTTGTATTCAGCTAAGACACTGCACTGGATTAAGATGAAAACGATTGAAGTTGATGATGAACTCTACAGCTATATTGCCAGCCACACTAAGCATATCGGCGAGAGCGCATCCGACATTTTACGGCGTATGTTGAAATTTTCCGCCGCATCACAGCCTGCTGCTCCGGTGACGAAAGAGGTTCGCGTTGCGTCACCTGCTATCGTCGAAGCGAAGCCGGTCAAAACGATTAAAGACAAGGTTCGCGCAATGCGTGAACTTCTGCTTTCGGACGAATACGCAGAGCAAAAGCGAGCGGTCAATCGCTTTATGCTGCTGTTGTCTACACTATATTCTCTTGACGCCCAGGCGTTTGCCGAAGCAACGGAATCGTTGCACGGTCGTACACGCGTTTACTTTGCGGCAGATGAACAAACGCTGCTGAAAAATGGTAATCAGACCAAGCCGAAACATGTGCCAGGCACGCCGTATTGGGTGATCACCAACACCAACACCGGCCGTAAATGCAGCATGATCGAACACATCATGCAGTCGATGCAATTCCCGGCGGAATTGATTGAGAAGGTTTGCGGAACTATCTAAAACGTTGCAGACAAAGGACAAAGCAATGGCAATCCACAATCGTGCAGGCCAACCTGCACAACAGAGTGATTTGATTAACGTCGCCCAACTGACGGCGCAATATTATGTACTGAAACCAGAAGCAGGGAATGCGGAGCACGCGGTGAAATTCGGTACTTCCGGTCACCGTGGCAGTGCAGCGCGCCACAGCTTTAACGAGCCGCACATTCTGGCGATCGCTCAGGCAATTGCTGAAGAACGTGCGAAAAACGGTATCACTGGCCCTTGCTATGTGGGTAAAGATACTCACGCCCTGTCCGAACCTGCATTTATTTCCGTTCTGGAAGTGCTGGCAGCGAACGGCGTAGATGTTATTGTGCAGGAAAACAATGGCTTCACCCCGACGCCTGCCGTTTCCAATGCCATCCTGGTTCACAATAAAAAAGGTGGCCCGCTGGCAGACGGTATCGTTATTACACCGTCCCATAACCCGCCGGAAGATGGTGGTATCAAGTACAATCCGCCAAATGGTGGCCCGGCTGATACCAACGTCACTAAAGTGGTGGAAGATCGTGCCAACGCACTGCTGGCCGATGGCCTGAAAGGCGTGAAGCGTATCTCCCTCGACGAAGCGATGGCATCCGGTCATGTGAAAGAGCAGGATCTGGTGCAGCCGTTCGTGGAAGGGCTGGCCGATATCGTTGATATGGCGGCGATTCAGAAAGCGGGCCTGACGCTTGGCGTTGATCCGCTGGGCGGTTCCGGTATCGAATACTGGAAGCGCATTGGCGAGTATTACAACCTCAACCTGACTATCGTTAACGATCAGGTCGATCAAACCTTCCGCTTTATGCACCTTGATAAAGACGGCGCGATCCGTATGGACTGCTCCTCCGAGTGTGCGATGGCGGGCCTGCTGGCACTGCGTGATAAGTTCGATCTGGCGTTTGCTAACGACCCGGATTATGACCGTCACGGTATCGTCACTCCGGCAGGTTTGATGAATCCGAACCACTACCTGGCGGTGGCGATCAATTACCTGTTCCAGCATCGTCCGCAGTGGGGCAAAGATGTTGCCGTTGGTAAAACGCTGGTTTCTTCTGCGATGATCGACCGTGTGGTCAATGACTTGGGTCGTAAGCTGGTAGAAGTCCCGGTAGGTTTCAAATGGTTTGTTGATGGTCTGTTCGACGGCAGCTTCGGCTTTGGCGGCGAAGAGAGCGCAGGGGCTTCCTTCCTGCGTTTCGACGGCACGCCGTGGTCCACCGACAAAGACGGCATCATCATGTGTCTGCTGGCGGCGGAAATCACCGCTGTCACCGGTAAGAACCCGCAGGAACACTACAACGAACTGGCAAAACGCTTTGGTGCGCCGAGCTACAACCGTTTGCAGGCAGCTGCGACTTCCGCACAAAAAGCGGCGCTGTCTAAGCTGTCTCCGGAAATGGTGAGCGCCAGCACCCTGGCAGGTGACCCGATCACCGCGCGCCTGACTGCTGCTCCGGGCAACGGTGCTTCTATTGGCGGTCTGAAAGTGATGACTGACAACGGCTGGTTCGCCGCGCGTCCGTCAGGCACGGAAGACGCATATAAGATCTACTGCGAAAGCTTCCTCGGTGAAGAACATCGCAAGCAGATTGAGAAAGAAGCGGTTGAGATTGTTAGCGAAGTTCTGAAAAACGCGTAAACACATTAAATAAGAAAAAGGGCGGTCGGAAGATCGCCCTTTTTTACGTATGACAAACACAGAATTGCCTGATGCGCTACGCTTATCAGGCCTACGAGGATGGTGCAATATATTGAATTTACGCGATTTTGTAGGCCGGATAAGGCGTTCACGCCGCATCCGGCAAAAACAACGAACACTTTGTCAACAAACTGAGTAGCTCAAGGAAATCCCAATGAAGACCAACAGGAGTCTGGTCGTCATAGTGTCACTAATTACCGCCACATTACTGCTGACTGCATGCGCCCAACCTGAACAATCATCATTAGCTGGCGACTGGTTACTGACCCCTAAAGATAAAACCAGAGGATTAACGGGTAGCATTGCGGTAAATATTGCACCTTCCCGGTGTAAGACAAATTGCCGTGGTGATAACTTACCTGATAATACCCGCCGCTGGCAGTTGTCAGGCGGGAACGAAAAAGAACTTACTTATCTTCATAATATGTCAGCACAAGAAAAGGTCGGTTTAAATCCCGGTTGGCAATGCTACACCTCATTTTTTATGCGGGTTTGCCAGGGCAAGCCCGGCACTCGACCGATAGTCAATGAGGATTATGTCAGCGAAAGCGGATTTTTTGGCTCGATGATGCATGTCGGGATTATTGAGTTACGACGCTGCCAGTCAGAAAATTGCCAGCAAGAATTGAAAGCGATAAATACACATTAAAATAGTGAGTCCGGAAATGAAACCCGGACCTGAACATGTCTTATTGCGTGAATGTTTCTTTCATTTGATACTGCATTTCCCAGAGTTCAGTAAGCGAAATAACTTTTCTTGTTCTTGCTTCTTCACTTTGTACCCATAAGAAAGGGTAGAACGTGAAGGCTTCCGTTGCCGATAATTTTATTACGTCTTCTCGCCATTGCTGCCATCGTACATTTTCATAGAAGGTATCTAAATCACCGGATAATGCCCACTGAAGAAACTCAGAATATCCAACTTCCAGACTTTCCCAATTCAGCGTATCTGGCGCAAAATAATAAACGCAGCCAGTATCTTCCCCAAGATCGCCACCATTAAGAGCAAAAATTCCCCCTGCGACATCGTCAGCGATGGGTAAAGCCCGCACGCCTGCGAATTCAGGGCGTTGTGTCCAACTTACTGGATCTCGTGGCAACCGGGGGTGACCAGATCCTGCTATGCGTAACCAACCATTATCAATCAGCAGACCTCCGGAGCCATAGACAAGCGCACCCATTGGTGATTTTGTTGTCACCTGTAATTGATAAAGTGCGGTTTCGGCTAAATCTTTATTAACCGGTAAGAGTTCGGTATGGTTTGTGGCGTCTTTTAACCAGTTCTGGATTATTGGCCAGGCTGAATCTTCAGTATTTACTAACTGATTCATTTCACGCATCGCTACTTGCTCCTTGTGTGCTACGGTGTCATTTATGATGAGGAATTGTATGGAACATTTTTTAAATATTAAGTTCCTTATATTTGAATAAAAAATGACTTTATCCATACATTGCCACTTTTTTCAAAGCATAAACCGATACCCAATACCGGTTTCAGTAATAAAATGGCGAGGCCGGGCCGGATCCTGTTCCAGTTTTTGTCGCAGATGCCCCATATAATTACGCAAATAGTTGCTGTGTTCGATCGCGTTTAGACCCTACATCTGCCGGATGCGGCATAAATAACGAACTATTTGCCAACAAACAGAAAGGGCGATCATTCAATCGCCCTTTTTTACTTTGTTTTATTAACCGTGTTTATTTTTCAGTTCAAAGCGTGGTGATACCAGACCATACAGTGTCCAACCAAGGAAGGTCACGATGGAACCGTACAGCATGGCTTCTTCCCCGGATGAGTACAGCGCATAGAAACTGTACATCGCGCCAACAAAAGCAACAAAGTTTGCAACTTTCGCTTTTGAGGGGGGCACATTAGCGACCTTCTGAATAATGACTAATGCCGCCATTGACAGAATATACGGAATGATATTGGTCACCACGGCCAGGTTAACCAGCACGTTGAACTGACTGTTTAGCGACGGGCTAATCGTCATCAGCGCCAACCCGCTCTGGATAATCACAATGGTCAACATTCCCTGCACCGGTGCATCCACTTTGGTTACACGGGAGAAAATTTTAGGGAAGTAGCCTTCATCAGATGAAGATTTAAACACCTGGGCAATGGTGAACTGCCAGCCAAGTAGCGAACCGCAGCAGGACATCACCATCAGCGCCATAATGACTTTACCCACTTCCGGCGTGAACATCTGCGCGAAGGCCAGACCAAATGGTGCCGTTGAATTTGCCAGCTCCATATTTGGCACAATCCCGGCAATCACGTTGGTGGAGACGATATAAATCACCGCCGCACCTAACGTACCGCCGAGTACCGCGATTGGCACATTACGTTCCGGGTTTTCCACTACATCAGTATTTGCACACGCAGACTCCAGACCAAGAAAAGCCCACAGCGTCATAGCGATGGAAGAACCTACCGCACTGAAGAACGGTGCATGATGCGGATTCCAGGAATCAACGTACAGCGTCGGGCTAAACCAGAACCAGCCAATAATGCACAGACCGACGACCGGAATAATGACCCCCCACACGGTAATGCTACTGATTTGCCCGGTAATGCGCGCACCACCAAAGTTAGCCACGGTACAAATCCACAGCACCCCGATGGTCGCAAGACCAATCTGCACTGGCGACAAACTCGCGCCGAGCAGTTCGGTGCCGTAACCAACCGCCGAAATAGCAATCGCGACGTTAGCAATCAGCAGTGAGACGCCGTAGGTATAGTTCGCCATAAAGTTACCGGATTTACCGAAAGCATACTCGGCATAACCGCCCATACCGCCTGATTTACGGCTGAACATACCGCATTTTGCGAATGCCCATGCCAGTGCCATTGAGCCTACGGCTGTCACCAGCCAGGAGATAATTGAGATTGTCCCGACTTCGGCAAGCTTTGTCGGCAGCATGATGATACCGGAGCCCATCATGTTGACCATCGTCAGTATGGTTAACTGAACGACGCCCATTTTGTTCGATTTAGCCTGACTCATAATTTTTCCCCTTTCAACAGGGTGCTTTGCGCATCACGAGGCTTGATGACATAGCACCAAACTTGCTTACGACCATCATGTTCTTCGATATAGACACCCTGCAGCTCCGGTGCAAAACCTGGCAGCAGGTTGATCCCTTCTTCCAGAGCGCTGAAGTAACGCAGAACAGCACCACCCCAGATTTCACCCGGAACAACACACAGCACACCCGGAGGATAAGGAAGCGCACCTTCGGCAGCGATACGGCCTTCTGCATCCGGCAGACGAACCAGTTCCACTTCACCGCGTAAATAGGCGTAGTTGGCTTCTTGCGGATTCATGCTGACGCGTGGGAAGTGCTCCTTACGGAACATCTCTTTTTGCAGTTGTTTCACGTTGTGGCGGGCATACAAATCATGCATTTCCTGACACAACTGACGCAGGGTATAACCGGCGTAGCGCTCTTCATGCTGTTTGTAGATGGAAGGTAGCACTTCTGCTAATGGCGCGTCGGACTCAAGCAGTTTTTCGAAGCGTACCAGCAGGGCAACAAGTTGCTGAAGTTTGGCCATATCTTCTGCCGGAGTCAGCAGGAAGAGGATGGAGTTAAGATCGCATTTTTCCGGCACTACGCCATTTTCGCGCAGGAAGTTAGCAAGAATCGTCGCGGGTACACCGAACGCTTCATATTCGCCGTTACGTGCATCAATACCTGGGGTTGTCAGCAACAGTTTGCATGGATCGACAAAGTATTGATTCTCTGCATAGCCTTCAAAAGAATGCCAGTGTTCCCCTGGTACAAACTGGAAGAAGCGCAGATCAACCGCAATTTGCGCTGTTTCATACGACTGCCAGGGTTTACCATCCACCAGTTCAGGTACGAACGGACGAATATGCTGACAGTTATCGAGGATCAGTTTGCGGGCATTAATGCCATTTACCACACAATCCATCCACATATTACGACCGCTGACACCTTCATGCATTTTGGCGTTGATATCCAGTGCGGCAAACAGCGGATAGAACGGGCTGGTGGAGGCGTGCATCATAAAGGCGTTGTTCATGCGTTTGTGCGGTACATAACGCTGTTGCCCTTTGATGTGGCTGTCTTTTTTATGAATTTGTGAAGTCTGAGAAAAACCAGCCTGTTGTTTATGCACAGATTGCGTAACCAGAATACCCGGATCGTTCTCATTAAGATCCAGCAACAGCGGCGAACAGTCCGCCATCATCGGAATAAACTGTTCATAGCCGACCCATGCTGAGTCAAACAGGATGTAGTCACACAGATGACCAATTTTATCCACCACTTGGCGGGCGTTATAAATCGTACCGTCGTAGGTGCCTAACTGAATCACAGCGAGGCGGAAAGGACGAGCCTCTTTTGCCCGCTGCGGTGCGACTTCCGCGATCAGCTCACGCAGGTAACTTTCTTCAAAACAGTGCGCATCAATGCCACCGATAAAGCCATACGGGTTACGTGCCGTTTCCAGATAAACCGGTGTTGCACCAGCCTGTAGCAACGCTCCGTGGTGGTTAGATTTGTGGTTATTGCGATCAAACAGCACCAGATCACCCGGTGTTAGCAGGGCGTTTAAAACCACTTTGTTAGAAGATGAAGTGCCATTTAAAACGAAGTAGGTTTTATCGGCATTAAACACTTTTGCCGCATGTTGCTGTGCAATGCATGGCGCGCCTTCGTGAATCAGCAGATCGCCCATCGCTACGTCGGCGTTGCACAAGTCGGCACGGAACAGCGCCTCACCAAAGTATTCCACAAACTGATTCCCCGCCGGATGGCGACGGAAAAATTCGCCGCCCTGATGACCAGGGCAATCAAACGCGCTGTTACCTTGATTGACATAATCGACCAGTGCGCGGAAGAAAGGTGGGCGCAGTTGAGTTTCATAATGGCTGGCAGCGGTTTCTAACTGGCGACCATAAAATTCTCGTCGCGATTCGCAATTCTCAAAGACACCCGAAATACGGGGCAAATACTCTGCGGGTACACGTTCTTGATTTTCAGTAGCAATAAATACCGGGATGCCATAACCCGTGGCATCGATTTCATCGAGTTTTCCGCATGTAACATCGTTGAGCGATAAAACTATTGCCGCCACATCGATATTACGACTTTCATTAATGTAGATACATTCTCGCTGCGTGGTAAAACAGTCCGGGCAAGAATCACTAACCGCAATTTTTAATTTTGACATTTTTCATCTCTTTATTTTAGGTAATAGCAGGTCCTCAATTTCTCGAATGAGAAATCGATCGTGCCGGAAAAAAGCAAAGTTACCCCGCTGATAAATAAATCAGGTAGATTGCTTTTTTCAGAATGCAGAAACCCTTACCAGTCAGGTGGCTGATAATACAAGGGTTAACAGAGAATGAGCACTGCGGAATACAGGCATATGCCTGTAATACAGAGAGTCAGGAAGACCTGTACGCTGAAGTGCCCTTAGTCGGTAGACTAACGGGCATTGAAGAAGTGAAAGTCGAAGCTATTGCGATGAGCAAACTTCATAATATGAGTTGTCCGCCTTATATGGGGCATAGTGCGGCTGTTATTTTCCATTTAATTTACCTTTCCTGATGTGAATGAAGGTGAAGATATTCTATCCAGGAAATACGGTTGAACTGTGAAGGTGATCAATAAAAAATGATCAATCTTAATTTATTTAATGATGAGCTTTTTACTCAGTAATATAAAATATTGAATTGTTATTTTTGTGTGTTGTTTAAGATAAAAAGCCGTATTTATTATTACGGCTTTAATTAATAAAAGGCAGGCTGTATTAAAATTAATATTCAAAGCATAAACCGATAGCCAATACCGGTTTCAGTAATGAAATGGCGTGGGCGGGCGGGATCCTGTTCCAGTTTTTGTCGCAGATGTCCCATATAAATACGCAAATAGTGACTGTGTTCGACCGCGTTTGGCCCCCACACCTGGTTAAGGAGCTGGCGCTGGGTGAGTACTTTTCCGGCATTGTTGAGCAGCACCGCCAGCAGGCGGAACTCAATTGGTGTGAGATGCACCTCTTCCTCACCCCGGTGAATCACGCGGGCGGCTAAATCGACGGTAACATCGGAAAATTTTACCAGCGGATCGGGCGCGGTGGTGGCAGAGTGGCGGCGTAATGCGACGCGCAGACGGGCCTGCAATTCGCCAATGCCAAACGGCTTACTCAGATAATCATCCGCTCCGGCATCCAGCGCGGCGATTTTGTCGCTCTCTTCGCTGCGTGCGGAAAGCACAATCACCGGCACCGCGCTCCACTGGCGCAGGTCGCGGATAAACTCAATCCCATCACCATCGGGCAGGCCGAGATCGAGAATAATCAAATCTGGCTTACGGGTTGCCGCTTCCAGCAAGCCGCGTTGCAGCGTTTCGGCCTCAAAGACGCGCATCCCGTCGCCCTCCAGCGCCGTGCGCAGAAAGCGACGAATAGCCTGTTCATCTTCAACAATCAGAACGTTTGTCACATATCCTCATGAAATTCTTCAAGTTCAGGGGCAGTTTGCTGGGGAAGTGTAACACGAAAACAGGCACCACCTTCCGGTCGGTTGAACGCGGTAATAGTGCCCCCGTGTACATCCACTATCGCCCGACAAATTGCCAGTCCAAGCCCTACCCCCGGTACTGCCGACTCTTTATTCCCGCGAGCAAACTTATCAAATATCGTCTGCTCCTGGCCTGGCGGAAGACCGGGGCCGTTATCCCAGACATCCAGTTGTAGATTTTCGCCCTCAACGTGGGCATCGATACCAATTTCGGCCTGCGCACCCGCATATTTCACCGCGTTCTCCAGCAGATTAATCAGCACCCGTTCAAAGAGTGGCCCGTCAACGTGGATTAAGGTCAGCGGTTCTGGCAGAGAAAGATTGATGGGCGACGATAAACCCGGTTCCAGCATTTGCAGCGCGCTGCCGACTACTTCTTCCAGCGTTAACCACTCT
Source organism: Escherichia sp. XD33 (assembly GCF_019375075.1). NCBI lineage: Bacteria > Pseudomonadati > Pseudomonadota > Gammaproteobacteria > Enterobacterales > Enterobacteriaceae > Escherichia > Escherichia sp. XD33. Next base: position 7,945 of record NZ_JAENDM010000011.1, on the reverse strand, counting down.
TTCTTCAAATTAAAGCCGCCGGACTGAATTCGCGCCATATCCAGTAGATTATTCACCAGTCGGGTAGTGTTCAGCACATGCTGACGGATCTCGCTGGCCTGGCGGGCGTGGGGTGATCCTTCGCTTGCCAGATCGAGCGTTAAGATTTCTGCCTGACCAAACAGCACCGTAAGCGGCGTGCGTAAATCATGCGAAAGCGCCGCCAGCAGGGCGTTGCGGATCTGTTCACGTTCGCTTGCCATCCGCGCCTGTTCTTCGCTGGCGGTTAGCGTCAGCCGCTCAAGGGCATTGGCGACTAACAGCGTAAACGTCTCCAGCAGGCGCTGCTGTTCCGGGATCATCAACTGGCGCAGATTCCCCGGCTCCACCACCACCAGCCCGTAGGTTTTCTCGCCGCTTTTTAGCGGCAAAATCTGGTACGGTACACCGGGTAACGTGTCGGTGCCCACGCCCGCAGGCAGGCCTTTATCAAAACTCCACTGCGCGATGGCATCGTCCCACGGCGTCATTCCTTGCGGATGTGTTAACGGCTGCAATTTACCGTTGTCATCGGGCAACAACACCTGACTGCGGGCATGAAACGTGGAGGCAATAAATTGTTCGCTGGTGGCAGAGATATCCTGCGGACTGCGGCCCACCGCCAGAGCTTTCGACATTTCATATAAGTGCCGTGTGCGTTGCTCGCGGTAACGGGCTACCCGCGCCTGATAACGCACGCCAGCAGTAAGGTTCCCGATCACCAGCCCGACGGTTAACATCACCGCGAAGGTCAGCAGATATTGCACATCAGAGACGGCGAGCGTGCCGCGTGGGGCGATAAAAAAGAGATCGAAACTCACTACATTAATGACGGTGGCAACCACTGAAGGCCAGCGTCCATAAAATAGCGCCACCACCACCACGCCAAGCAGATACAGCATCACCAGGTTGGCGGCATCAAACGCCATCAGCCACTGCATGGCAATTAAGGTGATAACGGCGCATAACGCGGCGGCAACCACGCATCCCTGAATTTGTACACGCCACTTGTCTTTAAAAGAGCGGTTATCCGGCGCGTTGTTAATCGTGCGGGCGGGTGGTTCATCAAGCGCGACCAGCACCTGATCGAGATCGGGGGCGATGCGCGCCAGTCGGTCAGCAAACGTTTCCCGACGCCACCAGCGGCGCGAGGCCGGGCGACCGAGAATAATCTTGCCGAGATTATGTTCACGGGCATAACGCACTACCGCTTTCTCTTCCGCTGGATCAGAAAGTGTTGCCGTCTCCGCGCCCAGTTCCTGCGCCAGACGTAAGGCGCTGAGAATTGCCCGACGTTTTTTTTCCGGTAAGCGGTGCAGGGCAGGGGTTTCAACATACACCGCGTGCCAGACGCTACCCAGCCGTGACGCCAGCCGCGCCGCTGCGCGGACCAGTTTTTCGCTGCCGGTGTTATGGCCGATGCATAAAAGGATCGCGTCGCGCGTGTGCCACACTTTCTCTTCGCCAGGATGCCCCCGCCAGGCGCGCATTTGCTCATCAACGCGATCGGCAGTACGGCGCAGTGCCAGTTCGCGCAGGGCGATCAGATTACCTTTGCGGAAAAAATGTTCAATGGCGCGCTCCGCCTGCCCGGCAATATAGACTTTGCCTTCTTTCAGCCGCTGGCGCAGATCGTCCGGGGGCAAGTCCACCAGCACCACGTCGTCGGCGGCATCGAAAAAAGGATCGGGCACGGTTTCCCGTACCTGAATTCCGGTGACGCCGCTGACCACATCATTCAGACTTTCCAGATGCTGAACGTTGACGGTAGTGAAAACATCAATGCCAGCTTCCAGCAGTTCTTCGATATCCTGCCAGCGTTTGGGATGACGGGAACCTGGCGCATTACTGTGCGCCAGTTCGTCCATTAAGATCAGCGCCGGGCGGCGGGCGAGGGCGGCATCGAGATCAAACTCGCTGATATGCCGCCCACGGTACGCCTGGCGTTTTAACGGCAGAACAGCCAGCCCTTCCAGCATGGCGGCGGTATCTTTTCGCCCGTGGGTTTCTACCACGCCAACCACAATATCCAGCCCTTGCGCCCGCAGTCGCTGGGCTTCTGCCAGCATCGCCCAGGTCTTCCCGACGCCTGCACAGGCACCGAAGAAAACTTTCAGCTTCCCCCGATGCGGCGCGGCAGTTTGTTCCAGCAGACGATCGGGGTCGGGACGTAAGGGTTCGTTATTCATCAAGTTTATCCAGCGCCAGATTGAGTTCAACAATGTTGACAACCGGCTGGCCGATATATTTCACCAGCGGTTGTTGGCTGTATTTTGCGATCAGTTGCGTGAGCTGTTCAACGCTGAGATTACGCGCTTTCGCCACGCGTGGGATTTGCCAGGCCGCCGCTTGCGGGGTGATATTATTGTCCAGCCCGCTTGCCGATGCCGTCACCAGTTCAACCGGAACGCTCGCGCTGGCATCCGGGTTAGCGGCCCGTAATGCAGCAACGCGTGCGGCTATTAGTTTATCCAGCTCAGGGTTACTGACCGCCAGATTGCTCCCGCCAGAAGCCTGTGGATTATAGGGCATTTCTGCCGTTGCCGACGGGCGACCATGAAAATAGCCGTTGCCGGTAAAATTCTGCCCGATTAATGCCGAACCGCGCACCGTATCACCTTCACGAATCAACGAACCATTGGCCTGCCAGGGAAACCACCATTGCCCCAGTACGGTGGTCAGCAGCGGGTAAACGCCGCCAGTAATCAATAACAGAAAGATAAATGTTGATAATGCCGGACGTAATCCACTCATGGTAAACCTCACACCAGACCGCAAACGGTCAGCAGTAAATCAATGACTTTGATACCGATAAACGGCACCAGCAGCCCACCCAGACCGTAAATCCATAAGTTACGGCGCAACATGGCAGAAGCGGTAAGCGGTTTATAACTCACGCCTTTTAACGCTAGGGGAATCAAAAAGACGATAATCAAGGCGTTGAAAATCACCGCACTGAGGATTGCGGAGTCGGGCGAATGCAGGCACATGATGTTCAGCGCATTTAACTGCGGATACGTTGCCGCGAATGCCGCCGGAATAATGGCGAAGTATTTCGCCACATCGTTGGCAATGCTGAAGGTGGTCAGCGAGCCACGGGTCATCAGCATCTGTTTGCCAATGTGCACCACCTCGATCAACTTGGTCGGGTTAGAGTCGAGATCGACCATATTGCCCGCCTCTTTCGCCGCCTGGGTGCCGGAGTTCATCGCCACCGCGACATCTGCCTGCGCCAGCGCCGGAGCATCGTTGGTGCCGTCGCCGGTCATCGCTACCAAACGACCTTCCGCCTGATACTGACGGATCAATGCCAGCTTGGCCTCCGGTGTCGCTTCGGCGAGAAAATCATCGACACCCGCTTCCGCAGCAATCGCGGCGGCAGTCAGACGGTTATCGCCGGTAATCATCACCGTTTTAATGCCCATTTTGCGCAGCTGGGCGAAGCGCTCTTTAATACCGCCTTTGACGATATCTTTCAGCGCAATAACGCCCAGCACACGAGAACCTTCCACCACCAGCGGCGTGGCTCCCTGACGCGCAACCTGATCGACTTTTTGATCAACATCGGTAGGGAAGTGACCACCGTTAGCCTCAACATGGCGACGAATGGCATCGACAGAACCTTTACGGATCATGCGGTTGTCGATGTTGATCCCGCTCATCCGGCTTTGCACAGTAAACGGTACAAAGGTGGCATGGAGCGACTGCACATCGCGCTCGCGCAGGTTAAAACGTTGCTTGGCGAGGATCACAATACTGCGGCCTTCCGGCGTTTCATCAGCCAGCGAAGCCAGTTGTGCGGCGTCAGCCAGCGTTTTTTCATCCACGCCCTGCGCGGGGATAAACTCCGACGCCTGACGGTTACCGAGTGTGATGGTGCCGGTTTTATCCAGTAGCAGAACGTCAACGTCACCTGCCGCTTCAACTGCACGTCCGCTGGTGGCAATCACATTCGCGCCCAGCATCCGGCTCATCCCGGCGACGCCGATCGCTGACAACAGGCCGCCAATAGTGGTTGGGATCAGACAGACCAGCAGCGCCACCAGTACCGTTACACTGACTGCATTACCGCCCCACGCAGAAAACGGCCACAGCGTGGCGGTTGCCAGTAAAAAGACGATAATCAGGGCAATCAGCAGGATGGTCAGGGCAATCTCGTTCGGCGTTTTACGTCGCTGTGCGCCTTCCACCATCGCGATCATCCGATCCAGAAATGTCTCGCCGGGGTTAACGCTACACTCAATCACCAGCCAGTCAGAAAGAATACGCGTGCCGCCGGTAACGGAGGCAAAATCGCCGCCGGATTCACGGATCACCGGTGCCGATTCCCCGGTGATGGCGCTTTCATCGACCGATGCACCCCCTTCAATAACTTCACCATCGCAGGGGATAATATCGCCAGCTTCTACCAGTACGATATCGCCTTTACGAAGTTGGTCGGCAGGAACTTTGTCCGCCGCAGCGCCATATTTCGGCTCACGCAGCTTGCGGGCAAAGGCAGTTTTTTTCACCCCTTTCAGACTGTTGGCCTGCGCTTTACTGCGGCCTTCTGCCAGCGCCTCGGCGAAATTAGCGAACAGTACGGTGATCCACAGCCAACCGCTAATGGCCGCGCTAAACAGCGCATTGCCGGGCATCGCACCGCTTGCCATCGCGATGCTAATACAGGTGGTCAGCAGACTGCCGATCCAGACGATAAACATCACCGGATTGCGCCATTGCGCCTGCGGGTTTAATTTTTTCACCGCTTCTTTCAGCGCCTGAACGACAAGTGTTGGTTCGAATAGCGCCAGTTGTTTACGACTCATATTCAGTGCTCACTCAATATCATCAGGAGAGATATTCCGCCACCGGACCAAGCGCCAGGGCAGGGATAAAGGTCAGTGCGCCAACCAGCAACACGGTGCCGATTAACAGGCCAACAAACAGCGGGCCGTGCGTTGGCAGCGTGCCGGAGCTGGCGGCTTGGCTCTTTTTACTCACCAGCGAACCGGCAATTGCCATCACCGGGATAATCACCCCGAAGCGACCGACAAACATGCAGAACGCCAGTAAACAGTTCCAGAACGGAGAGTTGGCGCTTAATCCGGCAAAGGCGCTGCCGTTGTTGTTAGCGGCGGATGACACGGCGTACAGCACTTCGCTAAAACCATGCGGGCCAGGGTTGAGCATGGCGCTACGTCCGGCGTCGGTCATCATCGCCAACGCCGCGCCCATCAGCACCAGCGTCGGGGTAACCAGAATTGCCAGTGCAGTCAGTTTCATCTCGCGTACGTCGATTTTTTTACCCAGATATTCCGGTGTACGACCAATCATCAGCCCGGCAATAAACACCGCCAGCAGGACAAACAGCATCATGCCGTAAAGACCAGAACCGACACCGCCGAACACCACTTCACCAATTTGCATCAGCCACATCGGCACCATGCCACCGAGAGCGGTAAACGAATCATGCATCGCAATCACCGCGCCACAGGAAGCCGCCGTCGTCACGACCGCAAACAGGCTACTGACCAGCACGCCGAAACGGCTCTCTTTACCTTCCATATTGATGCTGCTGTCCGTGCCCAGTGCCAGCAGATGAGGATTACCCTGAACTTCTGCCCACATCACCACGCCTACGCAGATGACAAAAATCACTGACATCGCCCACAGCAACATGCGCCCCTGGCGGCGATCGCCCGTCACTTCACCAAAGGCAAAGCACAGCGCCGTTGGGATCAAGAAGATCGCCAGCATCTGCACGAAGTTGGTCAGTGCGGTTGGGTTTTCAAACGGATGCGACGAGTTGGCATTAAAGAAGCCACCGCCGTTAGTACCGAGCATCTTGATCGCTTCCTGAGAAGCTACAGGCCCCATGGGTAACAGCTGTTGCGCTCCTTCAACGGTATTCACAGCCTGATAAGGCAGAAAGTTTTGCAGCGCACCTTGTTGAATAAAAAACAGTGCAATCAACAACGCCACAGGGACTAGCACCCATAACGTGATGCGTAGCAGATCGACCCAGGCATTCCCGAGCGTGCTCATGCTCTGGCGGGTAAACGCACGGATGAGGGCAAAAATCACCGCAATCCCGCTGGCGGCAGAAAGAAAGTTTTGCACCGTTAAGCCCGCCATCTGGCTGAAATAGCTCAACGTGGTTTCACCGCTATAAGATTGCCAGTTGGTATTGGTGACAAAGCTGACGGCGGTATTCAGCGCCAGATCCCACGACAGCCCTGGCAACTGCTGTGGATTAAGCGGCAGATAGTGCTGACCGAGCAACATAAAAAACAGCACCGCCAGCCCCAGCATGTTCAGGCCGAGAATGGCACAAAGATATTGCTTCCAGTTCATCTCACGGTCAGAGACGCCAAGTGCGCGAAAAAGTACGCGCTCAACGCCCGTTGTACCGGGAAGAGGAATGTCATTAATCAGCCGCGCCAGCCCGCTGCCTAAAGGACGCGCCAGCACCATTAACACCAGTAAAAACGTGGCGATCAGTAAGAACCCTTGCGCAGCCATCAGAACGCCTCCGCATTGATCAGGGCATAAACCAGATAACCCAGTAATAAAAACACCAGCAATACGCCGGTTATCACGCCTGCACTCACAGTGCACCTCCAGTGGCCTAAAAGTGATACCGGAAGGGTAGAATTCTGGCTGCAAAGATTTCGCAAAAATCTGCGGGCGGGGTGTAAAAAAAGTATAAAAATGGCAAAAGCCATGATTTAACTAATGTTTAGTATTAATTTAACTTTTGTGTAACTTAATTACAGGATGAATGTAAATAAACCATCAATAAGCAAAAATAAGTGGTCGGATGAGTAGTAAAATTACACAAAAGGCGGTACTATTTTCATCAGATAAACAAATTCATTTTTCCGGTGCCATTCACCGGGTAGATACAAAAGGGGGAGAAAAGTATGGAACTCTACAGAGAATATCCTGCATGGCTTATCTTTTTACGCCGTACTTATGCGGTTGCAGCGGGCGTTCTGGCGCTGCCTTTCATGCTTTTCTGGAAAGACCGCGCCCGCTTTTACAGCTACCTGCATCGCGTCTGGTCGAAAACCAGCGATAAACCGGTGTGGATGGATCAGGCCGAAAAGGCAACTGGTGATTTTTATTGATTGCTGAGTTTTGAATACATTGAAAACCGCCAGCGGAAACGCTGGCGGTTTTTTGTATCAGGAAGATGTTCAGAGGAATATTTAGACATCGTTATACCAATCGAAACATATATTCATGAAATATATATAAATATTTTCCTAATTGTTCTTATCTGACAGATATCTCACTTAAGGCTTTCTTATAAATCTGTAGGGTTTCGCCTGTCAGCAGACAAATAACCCGATAAAACAAGGATGAGCAGATGAGCGGAAAACCGGCTTTGACGGCCGCACACAGCGTTATCACCACGACCTGACCGGCAAACTTATCCGCAGCGAGGATGAGGGGCTGGTCACCCACTGGTACTATGACGAAGCAGACCGCCTCACGCACCGCACCGTGAATGGCGAAACCGCAGAGCGGTGGCAGTATGACGAACGCGGCTGGCTGACAGACATCAGCCATATCAGCGAAGGGCACCGGGTGACGGTGCATTACGGGTATGATGAGAAAGGCCGGCTGACCGGTGAGCGTCAGACGGTGCATCACCCGGAGACGGAAGCACTGCTCTGGCAGCATGAGACCAGACATGCGTACAACGCGCAGGGACTGGCGAACCGCTGTATACCGGACAGCCTGCCCGCCGTGGAATGGCTGGCCTACGGCAGCGGTTACCTGGCAGGCATGAAGCTCGGCGACACACCGCTGGTGGATTTCACCCGCGACCGCCTGCACCGGGAAACGCTGCGCAGCTTCGGCCGTTATGAACTCACCACCGCTTATACCCCTGCCGGGCAGTTACAGAGCCAGCACCTGAACAGCCTGCTGTCTGACC